>JAKAGP010000001.1 GCA_021825785.1 Nitrospirota bacterium | reverse complement strand
GGCCCGGAGGCCCTGGTGGGACTGGCTGAAACACGGGGCGGCATGCGAGGGGGGATGCGCACCGGAAGGCCGGCAGCAGAGGGGCCGATGGCACAGGAGCGGAAGGGCAGGCCCGGCTGGGGCAGACGGCAGGAAAAGGGGCAAGAGGGGGATTTTGATTAGATAAACGGTTCGGGCGTTTCGTGTTTTTTTTCGTCAGGGAAAGGCGCAGATGCCAAAAGGATTCTTTGAATCTGAGGTTTTATTAAAATTCTTCTGAGGAGGAGGAAATGAGCGGTATAGTTTTATTTGCGTTTCTGTGCGGTGTCGCGGGTGTGGTCTATGCCCTCGTCACTGCATCCTGGGTCGCAAAGCAGGATGCCGGCAGCGACAGGATGCAGTCGATATCAGGTGCCGTCAAGGAAGGCGCCGAGGCCTTTCTTAAAAGGGAGTACCGGACGGTCGCCATCGTGGGGATTTTAATCTTCATTCTCATTCTGGCCTTCGGGCTGGGCTTGTGGACCGCCATAGGTTTTCTTATCGGCGCCATAGGCTCCGCGCTGGCGGGCTACATCGGCATGATGGTGTCGGTCCGGGCCAACGTGAGGACGGCCCAGGCCGCAAGCAGGGGCCTTCAGGCTGCCCTCGGGCTCGCCTTCAGGGGCGGCTCGGTGACGGGCCTCATGGTCGTGGGCCTTGGGCTTCTTGTCCTTTCGGCCTTCTTCAGCATCGTCCAGGGCATGATCGGCCCGGACGTCTTCCACGCGATCATCGGGCTTGGTTTTGGCTGCTCGCTGATGAGCGTCTTCGCCCGTATCGCGGGCGGCGTGTACACGAAGGCCGCTGACGTAGGCGCGGACCTCGTGGGCAAGGTCGAGGCGGGCATTCCCGAGGACGACCCCAGGAACCCCGCCGTCATAGCCGACAACGTGGGCGACAACGTGGGCGACTGCGCGGGCATGGCGGCCGACCTCTACGAGACTTACACCGTCACCCTGGTTGCGGGCATGCTGCTGGCCAAGACCGCTTTCGGGCCGGACAGCCTCTGGGTGCAGTTCCCGCTTATTCTTGGCGGCATCTCCATAGTCGCCTCCATCATAGGCACATTCTTCGTGAGGCTCGGCAAGAGCAATTACATCATGGGCGCCCTCTACAAGGGCCTGGCAGTCTCGGGCATCCTGGCGGCCATCGCCTTCTACCTGGCCTCCGGCTGGTTCCTGGGGCAGCCGAACGTTGAGCCCGCCTTCACTCAGATGGGCGTCTTTACGATCGCCATAATAGGGCTTCTGCTTACGGGCGCGATAGTCCTCATCACCGAGTACTTCACCTCGAAGAGTTTTAGCCCGGTGAAGCACATAGCGGCCGCCAGCCAGACCGGCCACGGCACGAACGTCATAGCGGGTCTCGCCGTGAGCATGAAGTCCACCGCGCTTCCCGCCCTGGTCATAGTCGGGGCCATACTCTGGTCGTTTGATATCGGTGCGGGCGGCTTCCTGAACCTCACCTCGGCACAGGCGGTCGCGGGCCTCTTCGCCGTAGCACTTGCCGCCGTCGCCATGCTCTCCATGACCGGCATAGTTGTGGCCATAGACTCCTACGGCCCGATAACCGACAACGCGGGCGGCGTGGCGGAGATGGCCGAGCTTCCCGAGGAAATAAGGAACATCACCGACCCGCTCGACGCGGTCGGCAACACGACAAAGGCCGTTACAAAGGGATACGCCATCGGCTCCGCCGCCCTTGCCGCGCTGGTCCTCTTCGCGGAGTATTCGAGGACTGCATCGGCCGGCGCCGGCGGGACCCTGGCCTTCGATCTTTCGAACCCGCTGGTGATCGTCGGCCTCTTCATCGGCGGCCTGCTGCCTTACTACTTCGGCGCGCTCCTTATGGAGGCCGTTGGCAAGGCGGCCGGCGGCGTTGTCGATGAAGTCAGAAGGCAGTTCCGTGAGATAAAGGGCATCATGGAAGGCACCGGCAGACCCGAGTACGGCAAATGCGTCGACATCGTTACAAAGTCCGCCATCAGGCAGATGATGCTGCCCGCCCTCCTGCCGGTTGCGGCCCCCGTTGCCGTCGGATTCATCCTGGGCAAGGAGGCCCTGGGCGGCCTGCTCATCGGCATCATCATCACCGGGCTTTTCCAGGCAATCGCGATGACCAGCGGCGGCGGCGCATGGGACAACGCCAAGAAATACATCGAGGATGGCGCCTACGGCGGCAAGAAATCCGACGCCCACAAGGCGGCCGTCACCGGCGACACCGTCGGCGACCCGTACAAGGACACCGCGGGGCCGGCCATAAACCCGATGATAAAGGTCGTCAACATCGTCGCCCTTCTGATAGTGCCGCTTTTGCACTAAAAAAGGGGCTCTACCAGAGAATCACAAGGCGGGCTGGAGATAAAAAATCCAGCCCGCTTTTTTTTAGTGGTAAAAATCCCCTCCCAGAGGGGAGGGGATTAGGGGAGGGGGAGAGGGTTTCACTAAAAGCGTTACAAAACCCCTTCAGGGTCCAAAAACTCCACCCCGTCGGTCTCATCCAGGACTTTCCAGTCGAGCCTTTCATCGGGAACCTCCTGTGGCAAAAGCAGGACTGAAATGTGCAGGTGTGCGGGGACGGGGCTTTTTGTCAGCCGGGCGGTTCTGCCGATTACAAGACCCTCTTCCAGCCGCCGGCCCTCGATGCCGGGTTCGGGGCTCAGATGGCCGTATACGGTGAAAAAACGCTTTTTCGTTTTCGCAGCCGCCGGGCGGGCCTCGTTTTCCACGAAGATGCTTTCCCCCAGGAAATCGGGCATTATCTTTACAATCCTGCCCGGATAGAGCAGGGGGATTTTTGTCCCCTCGGGAAGGGCCTCGGTCCGGCCGCCGCCGCTCTCATAAAGCGCCAGATCGAGCCCGTTGTGCCACCCCCCGGCGCGCGGGGGCAAGCCCTCCGCCCACCATTTTTCCCTGCTGCCAAAGCGCATGCCGGGCCTGAAAATCCACTTGCGGAAATCAAGCCCGTTTGCGCGTACGAGGTTTTCGGTAAAGCGCGTTTTTTCGGGCTTCATTTTTCCCTGTCCCCCCCTCTAGCCGGCAAAAAATCACCACGGCAACGAGGCGGCGATATCAAAGCCAAGCGCGCTTGCCCTGGAAAAATCCATATCGTTCGCATAAAGATCAATGGAAAGCGCCTTATAGCTCAGTCCCAGCGAAGGGACGCTATAATTGAAATTGTACCCCAGATTCAAAGCCAGTGCGGGGTTGATTTCATACGCCCCGTTGATCCAGCACAAGGGCCTCTCATATTCTATGAACGTAATGGCCGGGCGCACCGAAAAGGGCCCCTTGTTATAAGTGATTTCAGCATCCATTTTTAAGGGTATGTGCTGCGTGAAATCCTTGTAGCTTTCATAACCGCTTATGGTCGGCCTGAATTCCATGTATCCCTGCGCGTCGAAGAACTTCGTTTGAGAGCCCGCCGTTGCCGTCGTATAGGGAGTGTCGTACCAGTAAATCCTTCCAAACAGGTCCCGCAAGACCACCCCCGCGCTGAGATTCGGGTCAAGAACGTATTTAAGGCCCAGATCAAAACTGTAACCGTCCCCTGTGCCGGCCACGGTGTCGGGCCTTTCATACAGATAGTTCCTGTCATAGACATAATCGAGCAGGAGATTGAAATCATAGGACCTGGCTGAAGTGGGTGTTACGGTTCCAGTCAGGGTGCCCTGCTGTATCATGTCCGCCTTCAGATATCTGGCCGTAACGCCGAGCGTCAGACCCTCCGGAAACCCCAGGGGCGCAAGATCAAAACCCTTCGAAACCTCGAACCCGGATGCCGCAAACCCCCTGGCGTTCAAATCCAGGTTGAAGGTCCTGCCAACCGGCAGGTCCTGCTTCAGTTCCGTCATTCGAAGAAACTCCATGGTGTCGCGGCTGGCCTTTGCAAATAATTCTCCACGGTAAAAGACAGCGAGCCTCCAGGACTTGTAAACCGCCCCGGCATCCGCCTGCCAGAAGAGGTCGAGGTGGTTGGTATTTTCAGGATTGAACGGTCCGCCCCATCCGTGGCCCAGGAAGATGGCCGAAAGGGGCACGGCGTTGTCGGCCCCGAAGGACTGCACATCGAGGAACGGGCCGCCCGCCGCGCGGGCAAGCGCGGCCGGATTGAAGGATGCCGGATACTGCGCCGAAGCGGGGCGGGACGCCGGGAAAAGAAGGGCCAGGAAAACCAGGGGAAACAGGGCGGCGCCCCTGAGAATAAAAAAACGGGAGGGCCTTGCGGCCCTCCCTCCTCTTGAATCCATTTAGAATATCGATTCTACATAGCCGTCTGCGAATTTTACAGATGGGATATGATCGATCATCACGAAGTTGGCGAGGTTCGTTCCGCCAGTGGAGGTGATGGTGCCGCTCAAAATGTTGCCGGCAGAGGACACATTCAGATTCAATCCGTTCTGATTGGTCAGAGTGGCCTGAAATTGTTTTGTGCCGGAATTGTATGTGCCGCCTCCGGAAAGCGATACATACGTGCCGTCCGTATTGGTCCTCTTATAGGAGAAAGTCAGGTTGTACTGCTGGTAAGCGGAGCACGAAGCCCCGATGGTGGCGGTTATGGCCGGCCGGTTTGGCGCGCTGACGGTGCCGATGAATGTGCCATTGAATTGCAGGAAATTGCCGGAAGTTCCGCTGTTTTCCATGTAATTGACGAGATTGCCTGAAGAGACATTCAAAGACCCCGTGAACTTCGCTCCGGTAGGCGAGTTGCTTGCATCGAGTTGCTCCATCGTGCCGGTGAAACTCAGTGACGGGGTGGCCGAACCGCTGCTGAACAGGTTGCTGGCGGCAAGCGAGCCGTCAAGCCGGGCCAGCCCGTTGATGGCAATATTTCCCGAAATGGAAATGTTCGTGGGCAGAGCCACACCCAGCATCTGACCAAAAGCGATATTGAACTGGCTTAAGTCCGCCGTGACGCCTGTGTATGGGTCGGTCATCGTGCCGGTAAGGGAAATGCTTGTATATGAGCCGCTGTTCGTGGCGCCTGAAAAGGTGAATTGGCTTGTGGCGTTGAGGCTAGTGCCTGGAATCTTGGATGTAATATCGATTGTCCCCGAAGTCGGCAGGCCCGCCGGGTCCTGCTGGTAACTCGTGACCTTGCCCGTTGCAGCCGGAATATCATATTGCCCGGTTGCATTATCGAAGGCAGAGACCGTAAAGGTTGTGCCCGTCATGGCAACACTGTATCCGCTGGGAGAGATGTGGCCGTTCAGGATGCCGCCGCCAATGCCGTTGATGACCGCGCCGCCGAAATAATCCAGCACGGCGCCGGTTACGGCGGCCTGTGTTTTAATATCCGACTTGAAGGAGTCCAGTTTGCCCGAAATTTGCGTAATTGAAGTATTTACCGAGGCGTTTATTATCCCCGGCTCGCCATAGCCCCGGTAGTTGTAGACGCTGAGGGCGGTGTTCCTCAGGTCGGTTATCAGACCCTTCGCGTTGTCGAGGCCGCTGCTGGTCATGTACGGATTTATCTGATTGCTCGTAATGAAGCTGACCGAATTGTAGAGGGCGGTCTTCGTGCAGTCAGTTATGCCGGTCTTGTTGTATTGACTGCCGCAAAAACCCACCAGGGCGTTGTTGAGCGCCCCTCCGGTCGCCTTCAGGTCGCCGTTTTGGGCCAGATCGTTTTTTATCAGCGTCATGGCGTCTGCCAGGCCGGTTGCCCGGCCGCTCTTGATCATCTGGGAGATGGCGGCCAGCTCAAGCCCGTAGGTTACGGATACAGGCTGGGCGCCGGACGTCGATGAGGCGTTTGTGGCGTCGTCGGGCATCGTGCTGATTATGTTTGCGCCGATCATGTCGGACACCAGATCGTTGGCCGCGTTTATGTTGGCCGTCGTTTTTCCGCCTTTTGATTCCGCATACTCGGTGGCTATTTCCGTCAGGGGGGTAACGGCAACGGAAATGTTGCCGGTGGCCCCGCTGACGACTGCCCGCATCAGGGTGTTGTTAAAAGTCTGCCCGGTCGCCTCGTCCGTGTATGTCCCGCCCGCGACCTCGACTATCACGTTGCCTGAATAGGAGCCGAGATTCACCGAATAGTTCCCGTTGGAATCCGTCGTTGCAGTTGCAATCAGGGCCCCCGTGCTGCCGTCGGCATTAAGGGCATAAACGTCTACCGTCCCGTCTGCTATGGGGCCGTCAGACGCCTTTCCCGACAAAACCGCGCCGGAAGAAGGCGTATTGGACTGCGGGCCGCCGCCTCCTCCGCCACCGCATGATGAAAGAAGAAGTGAAAGGGCAAGAACCAAGACTCCACATGTCAGCAACCGGCTGAAAAGCTTCCTCTCCATTTCGAAAAATCCTCCTTCGAAGTTGATGCGGCCATTATGATCACGCGGCTCTTTCTTCAAGCTATGCCTCCCGGCCCGTGAATATCCTGTAGTCCGCGGGGAAAAACCTCTGCACGAGGCAGAATATCGAATAAGCCATGAAGGGAGCCGCGAAGACATCTATGGAATAATGCAGATGCCCCACCAGGACGCCCGCCCCGAAGACAAAGGCGGCCGCAATAAAGAGATATTTTAAACGCCTGTTTTCCCAGAACATCAAGGCCATGAGAAAAGGCAATCCCGTATGCATCGAGAAAAACATGTCCTCTCCGGAAGTGAAATCGGAGAGCAATCCGTCCTGGTCAGGATGATAGGGGAGGCGCGGCGCGCCTATATGGGTGAGGGTGAGGAAAAAGGCCCTGATCAAAATGAAAATGGAGATACTTTTGACCACGAATGATATCTTGGCCGGCTCCCGCACCAGGAGAAAGGCTATGAACGCCGAAAGCAGGATAAAACCCTGATAAAATACGAGGTACACGTTTATCACGGGCAGGTTGCTGAGAAAAAGATCGGTCACGGAATTGCTGGCGTGGACAGTTGCGTAAATGTTGGCCAGATAATTGATAAACAGGCTGAAGATCAGAAACAAGATGCTGAAAAACGCATTCCAGCACAGGGGCTTGTAAGACCAGAACAATCTGTAATTCCGGGCGATACCGCTCATTCACAAGCTCTCTCAAGTGCCCTACGATAACAAATCGGCTTTCCCCTGTCAATGGGAGCGGCGGGCCGCCCGAAGCGGACTTTTTTGATAAAAGGGCGGCAATGTCCAAGCCGTCCGGATGTTCTTGACAGGGCGGCGGCCCGAGTGCAATACTACTTCGCAGTATGGACCTTTCACTTTTCATGGGGGCCGCCCGGCAGACCTGAACCTGCGGATTCTGTCTTGTTTCAATCGGGTAAAAAAGTTCTCATAGCCTTGTTTGCGGTCGTCTTCGCCGTTTCAGGATATTACTCCTATATCCGGTGGATACGGAAGCCGCCGCTTCCGGACGGGCTTGTCCTGACCAATGGGCGCATCGAGGGGGACCTTGTTGCGGTGGCGAGCAAGTTCCCCGGCAGGATTAAAAGGCTTCTTGTCCGCGAGGGCGCCAATGTTGTTGCGGGCCAAAAACTAGCGGAGCTTGATGACGATCAGGCCAGGGCAAAAGCAGAGCAGGCTTATGAAGCCGTTTCCGCCTGCGAGGACAAAGTCAGGTCCGAATCCGCCTCCCTGGGGGTCCTGAAAGAGGAAGTCCCTCTCACCATCAAGGCCGCCGGGGCGGGGGTGGCCCATGCAGAGGCCCAGGTGGCGATGGCCGGCGCAACCGAGGCCCAGGCGGCAAGAGACGCCAAAAGGTTCAACGAGATGGTCCTGGAGGGCGCGGCAAGCAGGAGGAGGGGTGAGCAGGCAAGGCTTGCCCTGGAAGAGGCAAAAAGCGAGATGGCCTCCTCCCGGTCGGCGCTGGTGCAATCCGAGAAGGAGCTTGACCGGGCAAGACTCGGCCGGCAGGAGATAAATGCCAGGCAAGACGGGCTCCGCGCGCTGAAGGCTGAATGCGGCAAGGCGGCAGCCGCCCTTGTTGGGGCACGCAGTGTCTGTTCGGATTTGACCATCGTTGCGCCCTCCCCCGGAGTTGTAACCACCCGCATCGCCGACGAAGGCGAGGTCGTCGCGGAGGGCTCTCCTCTTCTTGAGATCGTGGATATGGACCGCCTTTACCTGAAGGCCTATGTGCCGGAAAGATTAATAGGCAAAGTGCGCCTCGGGCTGCCGGCGCGCATATTTGTGGATGCCTATCCCGGCAGGCACTTTGACGCCGTGGTCCGGTACATCTCTTCGACGGCGGAATTCACCCCGAAGGAGGTCCAGACCAGGGATGAAAGGGTGAATCTCGTCTACGCCGTAAAGCTGTTTCTCGTCTCGAACCCCGGACACATCCTGACGCCCGGGATGCCCGCGGATGCCCTTATAAAGTGGAAAGCCGGCACGCCATGGGAAAATCCCCGGTGGTGAAGGGCATGGACCCGGTCATAAGCGTAAGGGAATTCACAAAGGACTATAAATCCGTTCGCGCCGTGCGGGGGGTAAGCTTCGATGTTATGCCGGGCGAGATCTACGGGCTTATAGGCCCTGACGGAGCCGGCAAAAGCAGCCTGCTGAAGGCGGCGGCCGGCGTCCTTTCGTACAATGGGGGGCAGATAAGGGTTTTTGGCGGGATTGTCTGCTCGGAGCGCGCCGCCGAACGCATTAAACCCAGGATCGGTTTCATGCCTCAGGGGCTTGGGCTTAACCTCTACCCCGAACTGTCCGTAGAGGAAAACATCGATTTCTTTGCCCGCCTTATGCTGGTTTCCCGTGCGGCCCTGGCCGAAAGGAAAGAGAGGCTGCTTGCCATAACAAGGCTTGAGCGCTTCCGCCAGCGCAGGGTAAGGCACCTCTCGGGGGGGATGAGGCAGAAACTGGGACTTGCCTGCACTCTCATACATGAGCCGGAGCTTTTAATACTGGATGAGCCGACAACGGGTGTCGACCCCGTATCGAGGCGGGATTTCTGGGCCATCCTCGCGGAACTCCTCCAGGGCGGGCGGACGGCCCTGATTTCAACGTCATACATGGATGAGGCATCCAGGTTTTACAGGATGTCGATGCTTTACGAGGGGCGCATAATCGCAGGCGGCGAACCCTCGGACGTTTTAAAGACAGTGCCGGGCAGCATCGTGTCGCTGAGATGCGATGATCCGGAGCGCGCCGCGGGCCGTCTGAAGGCGGTCTTCAGGCAAGCGGCCGTCTTCGGGCGGGAGGTGAGGGTCTTCGCAAAAGGGGCCTCCCCGGATGAGGCGGCGGCCAGGGTCTCGGGAGCGCTTTCCGGCCTGGATGTAAAGGATATCAGATGCTCGGAACCGGAGCTGGAGGACGTCTTTATCGCCATCATGCAGGAAAAGGGTTTTTTGCAGACAGAGGGCCCGGCGATGCCGCCCGTGCCGCGGGGGGAACAAGCGGCCAGGAGGGCGATATCCTCCGGAATCGCCATCGAGGCCCGCAATCTTGTTCGTGATTTCGGCTCTTTCAGGGCCGTGGACAATGTAAGCTTTCAGGTAAGACAGGGCGAGATTTTCGGGCTTCTGGGGGCAAACGGCGCCGGCAAGACGACCGTGATCAAGATGCTAACGGGCATAATGCCGCCCACATCAGGCATGGGTTGGGTGGCGGGGGCCGACATGCGCCGCGCAGGACGCGAGATAAGGGAAAACATCGGCTATATGTCCCAGTTTTTCTCCCTTTACAATGACCTGACCGTGGCCGAGAATATCCGCCTCTATGCCGGCATATACGGCCTTTCGGCCAGGCGGGCAAGGTCGAGGGCCGAATGGATCCTGCAGATGGCGGGGCTTCGCGGCTATGAATCCTCGCTGGCGGGCCGGATGCCCGTGGGGATGCGCCAGCGCCTTGCCCTTGGATGCTCTCTTGTTCACAGCCCGGCAATACTCTTTCTCGACGAGCCCACCTCCGGGGTGGACCCCGTGGGGAGGCGTCATTTCTGGGACATTCTTTTTACTCTGGCAAACAGGGAGGGTGTGGCGATACTGGTAACCACCCACTACATGCTTGAAGCCGGACACTGCGGCCGGCTCGCCCTGATGCACGCGGGCAGGATCATAGCGGACGCCCCGCCCCGGGACCTCAGGCTTGCCGTCCAGGAGAAGGCGGGGCCGGTGCTTGAGCTTGAAGTCGAGGACCCCTTCAGGGCCCTGGAGCTAATAAAGGGCGCGGGTTTGACGGGCGCGGCCCTGTGGGGCAGGCGGATCCATATCCTTTCCAGAGACCCGGAACTGGCGTTGTCGCGCAGCCGCCGGGCCCTTCTGCCCCCCGGGCTGAAGATACTGGGCTATTCCGTCAGGCCTCCGGACACGGAGGATGTCTTCGTATACCACGTCCTTGCCATGGAAGGGCGCGAAAAAGCCGCCTGATGGAAATCAGCAGGATAGCGGCCATGGCCTCAAAGGAATGGCTGGAGATAACCAGGGACAGGCTTTTCTTCTCGCTGGCCTTTATCGTCCCCCTCATGCTCATGCTGATTTTCAGGTTCGGTTTTTCCTTTGACGTCAGAAACATCCCGCTGGCCGTGGTTGATTACGACGGCACCGCCTGCAGCCGCGATTATGCATACAGGTTCATAAGCTCCCGGTATTTTGACTTCAAGGGCTATGCGCAGGGCGAGCGGCAGCTCGGACCCCTGCTTGCGGGGGGAAAGGTCGGGGTCGCCATAATAATACCCGCCAACTTTCAGAGAGACCTTGCCGCGGGGCTGCCGGCGCGCGTGCAGGCCCTCATAGACGGCACGTTCCCATCCCGCGCGCAGACCATAAAGGGATTTGTCCTGGCCATCAACGGCGCGGCAAGCCTGCAGAGGATGGCTGAGAATGTCTCGCGGACGCGCGGGGTTTCGCTTTCCATGGCCCGGCGGCAGTTGCAGCCCGTCCGCCTGGAGGTCAGATACCTCTTTGATCAGAGCGTGAGCGACTGGTCGCTGATACCCAGGCTTATCATGGTTGTCCTGATGGTATCGCCGCCTCTTCTTACGGCTGTCGGCATCGTCCGGGAGAAGGAAAGCGGGGCCATCTATAACATATACTCCTCGACCGTGAGCCGGGGAGAGTTTCTGCTTGGAAAATTCAGCCCTTACATAGCCATATCCTTTGTGAACGCCATGGTCCTCTGGGCGGTTGCGGTCGGGCCTTTCGGAGCGCCTTTCATAGGGGGGCTTTTTTTCTTTATCGCATGTTCTTTCGTCTTCGCGGCCTGCACCGCGGGAATCGGCCTTGTCGTATCGCTTCTGGCAAGCACCCAGGTTTCCGCGATTGTCTTTTGCCTTATCCTCACCTTTGTGCCCGTTTCCGTCTATTCCGGCCTTCTCATGCCCGTTGCCTCACTGGACGCGGCAGGCAGAATCCAGGCGCACCTGATTCCCGCGATGTATTATACGGACATTGTGATTGGCATCTTCCTTAAAGGGGCGGGGGTGGGCGTGCTCTGGGGCCGGCTGGCGGCCCTGCTCGTTTATGCCTCGGCGCTTATGGCGGCGGGATATTTTCTTTTCAGGAAGAGGCGCGCGGCATGAGGAACGGTCCTTCCCGGCGGCGGGCCGCGCTCTGGCTTGGCCGGATGCGGGCCTTGATAATGAAGGAGCTGCTCCAGATTTTCCGCGACCGGGTCATCCTCTTTTCCATGCTGTACATGTTTACATTCAATGTCTTCCTTCTGGGCAGAAGCGTGAACATGCAGCTTTACCATGCGGCGGCCGCTGTAAGGGACGAGGACGGAAGCAGCTTGTCCCGCGAGCTGGCAAGCCGCTTCAGGCAGCCGTATTTCCGGCTCGTAAGGGCCCGGGAGGGCCATAAAGGCCTGGGCCTTCTGGACAGTGGAAAAGTGATGATGGTGCTGGACATCCCCCCGAAATTCGAGGAATCGGTCCTTGCGGGCAGGCCCGCCCGCATCCAGATGCGGCTTGATGCCACTTACCCCCTTCAGGCCCTGCAGGCTTATAATTACGGGAGGGTGATAACGGGGGGTTTTATTCCGGAATCCGGCAGGGGCGGGGTTTCCCCGCCGGAAGGCCCCGGGGCGCTGCCCGCAATCACCAGCGAGGAGCGCGTTTTGTACAACCCCAACCTGAATGAAGGCTGGTTCATGTCCATTGCCGAACTGCTTGAGGCGGTGACGATATTCTCAATAGTCCTTCCGGCGATGGCCATGGTAAAGGAAAAGGAGAGGGGCACGGTGGAACAGCTCCTTGTCTCCCCGCTTTCCCCCTTTCAGGTCATGTTTTCGAAGGTGGCGGCGGTGACCGCGGCGGTTCTGGGCTGGACAACCATCTGTGTCTTTGCCGTCCTGAAGCCATTTTTCCATCTGCCGGTAAGAGGCAGTCTCGCCCTTTTTTTCATTGTTACAGCCATATATATCCTGGCCTGCTCCGGACTTGGGCTTTTCATCTCCACAATCGCCGGGAACATGGCCCAGGCGGGGCTGCAGAGCCTGCTGCTGGTGGCCCCGATCATCATGGTCTCCGGCCTTTGGACGCCGGTTGACGCCATGCCCCATTGGCTCCAGGTGCTGACTCTTTTTTCTCCTCTTCGCCATTACATCGATGCCAGCTACGGAATATTTCTTAAGGGCGCGGGCCCAGGCATCCTCTGGCAGCCGGTGCTTGACATGGCGGCCATCGGCGGATCGGTATCGGTTTTCGCAGTATGGCGCTTCCGCCGGCAGTGCGCATGAGAGGGCAGCCTGCCTAATTGCCAAAAAGGTGGCATACGGTACAATTTCAATTAGGAGAAGGTTTTGAGGCCGAAAAGGAGGCGCTGTATGCCCGCATACGAATATACCTGCAAGGATTGCGGAAAGGATTTTACCGTTTTTATGCCGGTAAAAGAATATGAATCCAAGCCGAAGATAAAATGTGATTATTGCGGAAGCGATCACGTCGAGAGGAAGATCACGGATTTCTTCGCGGTGACGAGCAAAAAGTCATAAGGCAAGACCCGCCCCTTCCGGCAATTTCTCCGTGCTTTATGGCGCCCGTCTTTTTCTGTTATTCTAGGTAAACATGGAGAAATTGCTCATAAGGGGCGGCGTGCCGCTGAAGGGGACTGTGTCGATAAGCGGCTCGAAGAACGCGAGCCTTCCCATAATGGCCGCCGCGATACTGGCCGGGGGCAGGAGCGTCCTGCGGGGCCTGCCCGCGCTGAGGGACGTGCTCACGATGGGGGCGCTCCTTGAGCAGATGGGAGCTCGCTTCAACTTCTCCCCTGATGATTCCCTGGCGGAAATAGACGCATCGGAGCTTAAAAACCCCGTGGCCGCCTACGAGCTTGTAAAGACCATGCGCGCCTCGGTCCTCGTCCTCGGGCCGCTGACCGCGAGGTACGGCAGGGCGAAGGTGTCGCTTCCCGGCGGCTGCGCCATAGGGGCGAGGCCCATAAACCTTCACCTGATGGGGCTTGAAAAGATGGGCGCGAAGATAGAGCTTGAAGGCGGCTATGTCATCGCGAAGGCCAGGAGGCTTAAAGGCGCTTCGCTCTATTTCGATCTGCCCACCGTGACCGGCACCGAAAACCTGATGATGGCCGCCGCGCTCGCAAAGGGGGTGACCGTTCTTGAAAACGCCGCCCGCGAGCCGGAGATAGTCGACCTCGCGGAAACCCTCCAGGCGATGGGCGCGAAGATAGAGGGCGCAGGCGGCAGTCTCATAGAGATAGAGGGCGTGGACGAGCTGAAACCCTTCGACCATGAAGCCATTCCGGACAGGATAGAGACCGCTACCTTCGCGGTCGCCGCGGCCGTGACCGGAGGGGACATACTCATCAAAAACAGCCGCCCGGAGCACCTCGACGCGGTCTCCATAAAACTCCGGGAGACCGGGGCGGAGGTGAAGAAAACACCCGCCGGGCTCAGGGTGAAAGGCAACGGCAGGCCGCGCTCCGTAAACATCACCACCATGCCATATCCGGGGTTCCCCACCGACGTGCAGGCCCAGTTCATGGCCTTAATGTGCATCGCCGGCGGCACCAGCACGATAAACGAGACCGTATTCGAAAACCGTTTCATGCATGTGCCGGAGCTTAAGCGTATGGGGGCGGACATAGACCTCCAGGGCGGCCTGGCGACAGTGAAAGGGGTCCCCGCGCTGAAGGGGGCCGAGGTCATGGCCACCGATTTGCGCGCCTCCGCCTCCCTGGTTCTGGCCGCGCTCGCGGCAGAGAGCGAAAGCGTCGTGCACAGGATTTACCACCTGGACAGGGGCTATGAGCAGATGGAGAAAAAACTGCTCGCGCTCGGGGCCCGGGCCGAGCGGATAAAGTAAGAGGATAAACACCCCCCAGATAAACACCCCCTCCCAACCCTCCCCCTTTTCAGGGGAAGGGTTTCACTAAAGGCCGGTCTTTAGTGAAACCCCCTGCCTGAAGGGAGGGGATTAGGGGAGGGTGTTATATTATTAAAAATGGATTTAAAACTGAAACTCTCCAAAGTGCCCGCGCAGCCCGGCGTATACCTCTTCAAGGACGAAAACGGAAAGGTCCTTTACGCAGGCAAGGCCAAAAGCCTCCGGAACCGCCTGCGGAGCTATTTCCAGAAGGGCGCCGCGCTCGACGAGCGGAAGCAGGGCATGGTGAAGCGGGTGCGGGATTTCTCCTACATCGTGACCGACAGCGAACTTGAGGCCTTCGCCCTGGAGGCCAATCTGATAAAGGAGCACAGGCCCCCCTTCAATGTCATATTCCGGGACGACAAGAACTATCCCTATCTGAAACTCACGGTGAACGAGGAATGGCCCCGGCTGGAGGTGACGAGGCGCATCCTGAGGGACGGGGCGCTCTATTACGGTCCGTTTGTGCCGGCCAGCGCCATGTGGGAGACCCTCGCCTTCGTTCGAAGGCATTTCAATATAAGGCCGTGCCGTTACCGCCTGGACAGGAAGATGCGTCCGTGCATTCAGCGCCAGATCGGCAGATGCCCCGCGCCCTGCGACGGCAGCATAAGCAGGGAGGAATACATGAAGGCCGTGGAAGAGGTGCGGCTATTCCTCGAAGGAGACAAGAAGGGGCTCCTGAAGGAGCTGGAGAACACGATGTACAGGCTTGCCGAAGAGCAGCTCTATGAGGACGCGGCAAGGCTCCGGGACAGGATCGAGGCCCTTAAAAGGGCGCTGGAGCAGCAGAAGGTCATCTCCCCGGAGCTTGGGGACATCGATGTCATCGGCCATGCCAGTGAAGACGGAGCCGCCGCGCAGGCCGTACAGGTATTCTTCATAAGAAAGGGATCGATGATAGGCAGCAGGGATTTTTACCTTCCAAACCAGGCCCCGATGCCACTGGAGGAGTTTTTGGCCGGCTTTCTGGAGATGTTTTACTCGAAGGAAATAATCCCTCCGGAGGCGATACTCCTCAGAAAAAGGCCTCGGGATGCCGCCTCCTTGGAGGCATGGCTTTCCGCCAGGAAGCAGGGCAGGGTAAAAATCCATGTGCCCGCGCGCGGAAAGAAAAACGATCTTCTGAAGATGGCCGAGCGGAACGCGGCCGAGCTTCTGAGGGCAAGGAGGGCCGCGCCAGGCGGCAAAACGCTAGAGTCTCTCAAGGAGAGGTTTTACCTCAGGAAAGCGCCTGCCAGCATTGGCGCGTTCGATATATCCACGACCTTCGGGGCGCAGCCCGTCGGGGGGTTCATATACTGGGCGGATGGCGAGTTCAGGAAGGAGTTTTACCGGCACGTGAAGATAAAGACCGTCCCCGCCGGGAAGATGGACGATTACCGGATGATGGAGGAGACAGTCGCCAGGGTGCTGGCGGACCTGGGCGCCGACAGGCCGGAGCTTGTGGTTATAGACGGGGGCAAGGGGCAGCTCGAAGCCGCAATGAAGGCGGTCTACACGCTTGCCGATCCCCAAAAACCCCCGGCAGGGGTCATCGCCGTCGCCAAAGACCCGGACAGGGTCTTTACAACCGTTTCGGAGCTGCCGGTGAACATCGAGGACGGCAGCCCTTCGTCGCTTCTTCTGAAGCGGATACGTGACGAGGTACACCGTTTCGCAATCGGTTTCCACAAGAGGCTCCGCGGCAAAAGCCTCCTCTCTTCGCCCCTGGAGGCGGTGAAGGGAATCGGCAGGAAGAGGCGACTGGCCCTTTTAAAACATTTCGGAAGCCTCGAGGCCATCAGGCAGGCCGGGGCGGAGGAGATAAGCCTGGTGGACGGAATCGGCACGGAGCTGGCCCAGGTGATCAAAAGCACTCTTGATAAAAAGGAAAATGTGTTAGAATGACACCGATGATGCGCTTTAAACTCATGGCGTTCGCCTTTTTGCTTTCCATTTCGGCCTTTTTTCTGGCCGTCTCCCCGGCGCTGGCGGCCTACAGGCTGATACTCAAAAACGGTTCGGTCCTGGAGGGAATTGGCTCCTATACGCGGGCCGATGGAGAGATCAGGTTCCAGTACGGAGGCGGCACGATCGGCATCCCGGAAAAAGACGTGCTCCGGATAGAAAAATCCAGGCAGGAGCCGACCGTCGTCCTGCCTGAATACACTGCGCCGGCAAAAAAAACCCAGGCGCAGCCCTCGCGGCCGAAGACAAATAATAGCGGCAGGCTGGCGGAGATAAACAGGCGGCTGGCGGAGATAAAGGCGAAGGAAGACGAATACAGGCAACTGAAGGCGCAATACCAGGAGGTCATGCTCCGCATACAAAACCTGTTTAACCAGGGCAGGCAGGCGGCCATAGGGGCCGGGAAAAGCCAGATCCAGGCAAACCAGCAGTATGGCCAGTTCCTTGGCCCCGCGCAGCAGCAGATGGTGCAGGCCAATTTCCTGGCCAAGCAGCAGCTTGAGGCGAAGATAAAAGACATGGAGACCAACGTCCTGCCGCCCTTGATGCAGGAAAAGGCGAGGCTGCTTCAGGAAAAACAGGAGCTTGAGAGCCTCTCCTGAGCCTCTCCCCCCGGGGAGAGGGTTTTCACTTGTAAGCCAAAGGCGCGTCCCTCTTTTTCGCCACAGCCGCAAGGGGCCCTGTTGGAAATACGCGCAGCAGACCAATGCGATTACCCCGAACCTCCACAATTAGCATTGCTTTTCTATGCTCAAGTTTCACCCTGTACCTTTGTATGTGCGTGATCACAGATAGGATGCAGGTTACGTCCCGTATTATTGGAAGCACCTTTAAAAACTGCACCTGAAAGCTGAGAGTGTAGTTTCTTTTGCTTGACAGAAGTTAAAATCTATTCTTATACTTTGAGAGTAATATCTTAAAAAGGAGGTGAACAGGTGACCGCTAGGAAATTTCATACCGGGCTTTTTAAATCCGGGCTTGGTTGACGATGCTCGTCAAAAGCCTGGTCGAGGTTTTCCGGTAATGGAGTTTTTGGTCCGGCGGCTGCCATTGTTCACTTTCTCGTATGCATGACCCGCTGATCTGATCAGAAGCACATCTCCCAAAACGCCATTACGATAAATATCTAAAAACCTCAAGTTGCTAAAACTGACGGACTTTTTTGCCATTACCCGTTAAGTGCGGCAAAACGTTCTTAAGTACTGCGTTGAGGTTTTTTTTACCTCACCTTCGACCTTGCTGTGTTCTCCGGGTTCGGTTTATATAATTTTAAAAAAAACAAAAAAATTGGAGGCCAGATGAGCGGAAAAGACTATGCAAAGATGTGGGAAGAGCTTGGGCTTAACCTTGAAAATCATGCCGGGCTGCTGGGCGTACTTTCAAAGGCGTACACGGACATTTATCTCTCCCAGAAAAACAGGCCCAAGGCGATGGAATATTTTGATTTCGTCATATCCGAAGTACACGGCCTCAGGATAGAAGAGATCGTGAACGCAAAGGAAGCGGGCCGTAAAGTCGTGGGTACTTTTTGCGTATATGTGCCGGAGGAGATCGTGCTTGCCGCGGACGGCGTGTGCATAGGCCTTTGCGCGGGGGCAGAGGTGGGTTCCGAGGAGGCCGAGAAATTCATACCCAGGAATACCTGCGCCTTGATAAAGGCCTTCATGGGGTTCAAGCTCTCGGGTCTTTGCCCATATGTGGAGTCGGCAGACCTCATCGTGGGCGAGACCACCTGCGACGGCAAGAAAAAAGCATACGAAAGCTTTAACGACATCACCGGGAAGGTTTATGTAATGGAAATCCCCCATATGAAGACCACCGAGGACAGGAAGCTCTGGCTAAGCGAGGTGAGGCGGTTCAAGGACAAGATGGAGGCGCTTTCCAGGAAGAAGATAACCGTTGAGGGTCTCAAAAAATCCGCCTCTGTCGTCAATGTCAAACGGAGAGCGCTTCAGCGGCTAAGCAGGCTCAGGGCGGCGGACCCCGCCCCGATATCGGGGCTTGACGCACTGCTTGTAAACCAGGTCTCCTTCTATGACGACCCAAAGAGGTTCACGGAGATGACAAACAAGCTCTGTGACGAACTCGATCAGCGGGTGTCAAATGGAACTGGTGTGGCTGCCAAAGGCGCGCCGCGCATACTCGTCTCAGGCTCTCCGATGGCGATACCAAACTGGAAGCTCCACGCGATAATCGAGGGAAGCGGCGCGGTGGCGGTGGGCGAGGAGTCCTGCATAGGAGAAAGAAATCACAGAGACCTGCTGGATGAGAATTTCTCAACTGTGGACGAAGCGATGGAGAAACTGGCCTCCCGCTATCTGGGCATAGACTGTGCCTGCTTTACGCCAAACACTGAGAGACTGGATAACATAAAGGCTTTGACCAAAAGTCTCCATGCGGACGGCGTCATCCACTATTCACTCCAGTTCTGCACGCCATATCTGATGGAGGCGCACAAGGCAGAAAAGGCGGTCACCGAGGTGCCCTTCATGAGGATAGAGACGGACTACAGCATGGAGGATTTCGGCCAGCTCAAAACCAGGGTGGAAGCCTTCATCGAGATGTTGAGGTAAAAGGACAATGAGGGTTTTGGGGATAGACATAGGCTCCAGGTTCATAAAGGCCGCTTTGCTTGAAAATGGGGAGCTGGCGGCAACGAGGATGGTCGATACCTCCTTCGACCCGCTGGAAAGGTGCAAGGAGCTCCTGGAGGAAACCGCCGCTGACAAAGTCGTTGCCACGGGTTACGGACGGCATCTCCTTGAGGTCCACTCCGATATAAAGACCATCACGGAGATAAAGGCGTTCGCGAGGGGGGCACGCGCAATGTTCCCCTCGTGCCGCACCATAATTGACATCGGCGGGCAGGACACCAAGGTCATTAGCCTTGATGATGCGGGCAGCGTCAAAAAATTCGAGATGAACGACAGGTGCGCCGCAGGCACGGGTAAATTTGTGGAGATAATGGCCAGGGCCCTTGGCTATTCTCTAGAGGGTTTTGGCTTCGTATCGCCCGAGGGCCGCAGGGAACTGCAGATAAACAGCATGTGCACGGTTTTTGCCGAGTCCGAAGTCATTTCCCTCATAACGAAAGGGGCCGGGAGGGAAGACATAGCCCTGGCCCTGCATCGCTCGGTGGCCAGTAGGGTGCTTTCCATGGCGCGCAGGGTTTCACTGGAAGAGGAAGTTGTATTTGCCGGTGGCTGCGCCAGGAACGGCCTACTTAAAAACCTGCTTGAGACAGGCACGGGGAAAACAATAAATGTGGCCAAAAGCCCGGAGATTACAGGGGCCCTTGGGGCCGCCCTATATGCTTTGGGAAGATGAATTTACCGGGGGGTATGGGGCTGGTGCCCCACATGGTCTGCAAAACCATGCTCGCGCCCCTCGATAGTGGTGCGGTGGGTTCGATTCCCACTATCCCCCTCCAAAAAGAGAAAGAGAGGCATGAAAATGGTAATTGACGCAAGGGGGCTTGGGTGCCCCAGGCCTGTCATGATGGCGCAGGAAGCCCTGTCCGGTATAAAGGAAGGGATAGTGGAAGTCCTGGTGGACAATTACGGTTCATCGGAAAACGTTTTGATGTTCGCTCAAAGCGCCGGCTGTTATGCGGAGGTTTTTAGGGAGGGGCAGGACTTTCGGGTAAAAATTGTAAAAGGATACACTTGCCAGCCCGCGAATGTGCCGGAAAAGAAAAAAGAGGAAGTTGCGGAGGGAAGAAAAGATATCCTCATGGTAGTGGCTGCCGACCAGTTGGGCAAGGATGAAGAGCTTGGCCGGATGCTCATCAAAGGGTTTTTCGAGACGATGAAGGTGACGAAGGAAGTTCCGCATACGGTCTTTTTCCTTAACGCCGGGGTGAAGCTTACGACGGTCAATGAGGAACTGATTCCCGTCCTTAAGGATATAGAGGCGATGGGAGTAGAGATATTCTCCTGCGGCACCTGTCTAAAATATTACGGCCTTGAATCAAACCTCAAGGTGGGTTACAGGGGCACGACAAACAACATCATCAACGGGATGGCAGACAGAGGGAAAACCGTGTGGATAGGCTAGCGGAACTGAAAAGAGTAGTGGCAAGAAACGAAAAGGGGACGGTTGTATAAAGCACATTGACCTATTTCATGGCGAGGGGACTTAGCTGGTTCAAACACGGGTTTGAGTTCGAAGCATTGATTTCGGACAACGGCCATGAGTTCAAAGGGTCGCTGGAGAGGGAACACCCCTTCGAGACTTTCTGTCAGCAGATAGGGCTCAGGCATTATACGACAAGGCCCTACAGGCCACAGACAAACGGCAAGGTCGAAGCATTTTTCAGAATACTTAAGAAGGAGTTTTTCAGGCCGAATACATTCGAGAATTTAAATGAAGTGACGGAACAGATGGGCGGGTTTCTCTTCGAATATAATCACCTGCGGAGGCATGGGGGTTTAAATTATCTGACCCCTTTTGATAAACTTCTAAAAGTTACCATTGGACAGGGATTGAACGGCAAAGTCCTTGTCGTTGTCCATACGTACAGAAAGATAAAAGGCAAAGAAACCGTTCGGATAATATCCGCGAGAAAGGCTACCAAGCATGAAGAAGCAAAGTATTTCGAGAAGAGAGGATAATATCATAAAAAAAGAATAAGA
>JAKAGP010000184.1 GCA_021825785.1 Nitrospirota bacterium | reverse complement strand
CAACAGCGTTGCATTGAGGACGATTTTACCTTGACGACACCGTATGCCGCGATTTCAGCCGCTTGCAGCCAGAAGCGATTTTGAGATAGGTTCTAGATTCAGTCTGGCGGAACAGGCGCCTCGCAGGCAACCACACAGAGCAAACAGTCTGTTTTTATCATTCGTTCCGAAGGAATGGAACTTTAGCGGCCATGTCACCGAGCGGACCCTTCCTGTCAGGATCAGCCTTGCCGGACAGTGGATGCCGGTCCATCCGGACACATTCGGGCAGAAGATGGGACATCCAGACAGTCATTTCCCCTGTCATCCCCAGGCTGATAAAGGGCACCCTTTTTTGAATAAAGTTGCGGGAAAGGAAATGGTAAACATCTTATGTAAGAGGGACAGTAGCAGAAGCGAAAGGCGGCAAAGAACATGAAGACAAGTCAAAACAATATGGGAAAAGTGAGCGCGTGGGCCGCAATCGGCTCGGTCCTTGCAGCGGGGGCGCTGCCCTCCGGCAGCGTTGCCGCGCAGGAAGTGCTGCCCGCGCCGCCGCACGTTTTCAAAGGGCGAATCGGCCTGAGCGCAAAAGATTCGAAGCCCGATTTCCCCAGGGAAGTGCAGGCGCCAAAGGGGGCGCCAAACATCGTCCTGATTCTCCTGGATGACGTCGGCTTCGGCGCATCGAGCACTTTTGGCGGGCCGGTGGATACCCCAACGCTGGACCGCCTGGCAAAAAACGGCCTCAGATATACCGAGTTTCACACCACTTCGATGAGTTCCCCCACCCGCGCGGCGCTGCTTACCGGGCGAAACCACCACTCCGTACACACCGGGGTAATCCTGGAACAGGCCACGGGCTATCCAGGCTATGACAGCCTGATGGGCAAGGACACCGCAACCATCGCGGAGATACTCAGGCAGCACGGATGGAACACCGCATGGTTCGGGAAGGACCACAACGTGCCGGACTGGGAGAACAGCCAGGCGGGGCCCTTTGACCGCTGGCCGACAGGTCTCGGTTTCGATTATTTTTACGGCTTCGTAGGGGCGGAGACGAACCAGTGGCGGCCCGCGGCCTATGAAGGCACACATCCCATCGAGCCTTATTTAGGGCATCCGAATTATAACTTCGACTATGACATCGCCGGCCAGGCGATCAAGTGGATACGAAGACAGAAGGCCGTAGCGCCGGACAAGCCGTTTTTCATTTATTACGCCCCGGGGGCCACGCATTCCCCTCACCAGCCGGAAAAACAGTGGATAGAGATGTACAAGGGAAAATTCACGGAGGGCTGGGACAAGGTGCGCGAGGAGACTCTCGCCAGGCAGAAGGAGATGGGCATAGTGCCGGAAAACACAATCCTGACGCCCCGGACGCGTGATGTGCCGGCCTGGGACACCCTCACTCCGGACCAGAAGAAGCTCTATGCCTATATGATGCAGATATACGCCGGCTATCTCTCGCAGACGGATTACAACGTCGGGCGTGTCCTTGGCGCCATAAGGCAACTGGGCCAGCTCAACAATACGCTCGTCATTTACATAGTCGGGGACAACGGGGCCAGCGCCGAGGGCACGATGCAGGGCTCGCTGAATGAGATCGCGATGATCAACGGGTTCAATGAGGATTACAAGGAGGTCCTAAAGCACATGAATGACCTTGGCACGTGGAAGACCCATAACCACTACCCCATAGGCTGGGCCAACGCGATGGACACGCCGTTTCAATGGGAAAAGCAGATCGCCTCGCACTACGGCGGCACCGCCAACGGGCTGGTTATCTCCTGGCCGGCCTACATCAGGGACAAGGGGGGAATCCGCACACAGTGGCACGACGTGATCGATATCGATCCGACCATTCTTGATGTGCTCGGCATCGGGCAGCCCAGTTCGGTGGGCGGGGTGGCTCAAAAACCCATCGAGGGTGTGAGCATGGCATATTCGTTCGACCACCCCAAAGCTCCCTCGACACGCCGCACGCAGTATTTCGAGATGTACGGCAACCGCGGCGTCTATCACGACGGGTGGGTGGCGTGCACGACCCCGCAGTTTGCTCCCTGGGAAGATGTAATAGCCTTGCTCACACCGCCGGTGGACGTTATAACCGGATATAAATGGGAGCTTTATCACGTCGCGGACGATTTCAGCGAGGCGGTCAACCTGGCCGATAAGTACCCGGACAAGCTCCACAGGCTCCAGTTGCTTTTCTATGCCGAGGCCGCCAAGTATAACGTGCTTCCTCTGGATGACAGAAAGGCTGCCAGACTTGACGTTTCCACCCGCCCCAGCCTCACGCGCGGGCGCACCAGCTTCACTTATTATGCCGGCGACATCCGCATCCCGGAGGGGGCCGCGCCGGATGTAAAGAACAAGTCTTTCAGCATCACGGCGGATGTTGTCCTCCAGAAGGGAAACGATCAGGGCGTCCTGCTGACACAGGGCGGGTTGAGCGGCGGCTACGCGCTGCTGCTCATGGACGGCAGGCCCGTCTTCCATTACAACCTTCTGAACATTAAGCATTACAACATCGCTGCCAGGGACCCCCTGGCGCCGGGCGAACATACAATTGTTTTTGATTTCAGGTATGACGGCGGAGGCATCGGCATGGGCGGCACCGGCACTCTCAGCGTGGACGGAAAACAGGTCGCCCAGGGGCGGATCGGCAAAACGATACCCGGCCGGTTCTCATTCGACGAGACCTTCGACGTGGGCGAGGACACCGGCACGCCCGTGGACCTGGACTACGACGTGCCGTTCAGGTTTACGGGCAGGATAAAAAAAGTAGTCGTGGAGTTGGGCGAATCGGGTCTGAGCGCCGCCCAAAAGACGAAAGTCCGGAAAATGGAGGGCAAGGCGCTGACCCATGATGAATAGTCTCAAAAGGAGACAGTCATGAAGCGAAATGCGATAAATACGACCGTCAGTCTTGCGCTCGGCGCCGCGGTGGCAGCGACCGCCGCGGCGCAGGCAGCCGGCAGCGCGGCGCCATCCGGCCAGGCGCCGGAAACCAGGCGCGGCACCGTGCTGCCTTTTCCCGAGCCGGCGTTTCACGGCAGGATAGGGCGCACGTACAAGGATTCCAAGCCGGACAAGATACCGATCGTTAGGGCCCCTGAGGGGGCCCCAAATGTGCTCGTGATTTTGATAGATGACTGCGGGTTTGGCCAGTGGGGCACCTTCGGCGGGCAGATTCCCACGCCCAACCTGGACCGCCTGGCGAGGATGGGCCTGCGTTACACCAGGTTTCACACAACGGCCCTCAGTTCCCCCACAAGAGCCGCGCTCCTTACCGGCCGCAATCACCACTCGGTAGGCACCGGCGTTATAACCGAGATCGCCGATGGATATCCAGGGTACAACAGCCGTATCCCCAAGAGCGCCGCGTACATATCCGAGATACTTCGCCAGAACGGCTACAGCACCGCATGGTTCGGCAAGGAGCATAATGTCCCCGACTGGGAGACGAGCGTCTCCGGCCCGTATGACCGGTGGCCAAGCCTTGAGGGTTTCGATCATTTCTATGGATTTGTGGGAGGGGAGGCGAACCAGTGGGCCCCCGCCCTGTATCGCGACAATCACCGGACTGAAATGAAAATCCCAAAGGGAAAGGAAGGGCACTACACGCTTAATGACGCGCTTGCGGATGAGGCGATCAAGTATATATACCAGGAGAAGTCGGTCACTCCGGACAGGCCTTTCTTCATCTATTACGCCCCCGGGGCCACCCACGCGCCGCACCAGGTCCCCAGGGAGTGGATGGACAAGTTCAAAGGGCAGTTCGACCCGGGCTGGGACAGGTACCGGGAGGAGACCTATCGGCGGCAGCTCAAACTGGGAGTGATTCCCCCCGGCACGAAGCTAACGCCCAGGCCAAAGGAGATACCCGCCTATGACAGCCTCACGCCGGACCAGAAGCGCGTTGCCGCACGGCTGATGGAGGCCTTCGCGGCCTATACGGCGCAGACAGATTACGAAATTGGCCGCGTCATAGACGCGCTGGAGCAGACAGGTCAGCTCCATAATACGCTCATCTTCTGCATTATCGGGGACAACGGCGCATCCATGGAAGGCACGCCGTACGGGGCTTTCAATGAGATGGCTGCCCTTGCCGGAGAACCGCAGGACCCGGTTTTCATTTTGAAGCATATCAACGAGATCGGCGGGCCTAAAGCCTACAACCACTTCCCGGTGTGCTGGGCATGGGCCATGGACACGCCTTTCCAATGGGGCAAGCAGATAGCCTCGCACCTGGGCGGCACGCGCAACCCGATGGTGATCGTCTGGCCGGATCGTATAAAGGACAAAGGCGGCATCCGCACCCAGTTCCACCATGTCATCGACGTCGCGCCCACTATCCTGCAGGCCGCCAGGATTCCTGTACCCACGGAGGTAAACGGGGTAAAACAAAAGCCGATGGAGGGCGTGAGCATGATGTACAGCTTCGGCGGCGCTTCCGCAAAAAGCCCCCATCGCGTCCAATATTTCGAGATGTTCGGCAACCGCGCCATCTACAAGGACGGCTGGATAGCCTGCGCCAGGCATGGACGGCTGCCCTGGACGATTGGCACTTACGATTTCAGCAAGGACAAATGGGAGATCTATTATCTTCCCAATGACTTTAGCGAGGACAATAACCTGGCCGCGAAATATCCTGAGAAACTGAAGGAGCTACGGAAGCTCTTCTGGGCGGAAGCCGAAAAATACCAGGTGCTCCCGCTGGACGACCGCCTTGCCGAGCGCGGTGATCCGGGCATGCGGCCAAGCCTGATCGAGGGGCGGACCGAGTTCACCTACTATCCGGGTTACGAACAAGTCCCGGAAGGCTCCGCGCCGCCAATCCAAAACCGTTCGCACACGATTACAGCCTATGTGGACATACCCGCGGGAGGGGCGGACGGGGTCATCGTTGCCGACGGCGGGGTGG
>JAKAGP010000183.1 GCA_021825785.1 Nitrospirota bacterium | reverse complement strand
CCCGTCGCACGGGAAATTGGAGTTTGCAACATCGATCGACAGGACGCCGGTGGTGGCATTATAGATGTAAGTCCCGCTGGCGCTCGCGGAGGATGATGTCGAACTTGATGAACTTGATGAACTTGACGATCCTTCGCAGGCAGTCGCGGTGCCGGTTACAGTCCATGTCCCGTTCGAATTTACCGTCAGCGAGTACTGGCCGCCGTTGGAGGGATCAGTCATGTTCCATGTCCCGGCAACGCCGCTGCCGGTGCCGGTCCACGTCATGACATTGCTGGGATCGGTGGACTCTGTCCATGTCATCGAAGTGGACGAAAGTTTCGAGACGGCCCACGATTCGCTTTTGCCGGCTTCCGGCCCGTTGCAGGGGAATGTGGAGCTTGCAACATTGATCGTCAGGGTGCCGGAGCTGTAAGTATAGGTCCCGCTTGCGGTGTAGCTTGCCAGGGAGAGGGTTCCGGTGGTCGACTCCTCGGTTGATGAATCGTATGTACTCTCATTGGCCGTGCCGTCGGAACTCGGGGTGACCATGATGGTCGTGGATGAGCCGCCGCCATTGTTGAGCACTATGGTAAGGCCCGTACTGGACGTATTGTAACCCGTTATATTGTCCAGCGCCCCGTCATACCCGCTCCCGGAGCCCGCCGAGATCGAACCACTTATCGGATCGAAGCCGGATACATTGATTCCGCTGTTTGTGAGCAGGTTCTTTAATACCGTCTTCACCGTGCCCGCTATTGTTTGGACCTCAGCCGGAGTCGGCGGCGTGTTCGAACCGCCTGTAGTGCCGTTTACGAGGGCTCCGAATGCCTTGGCCGCATCTGTACCCTGCGTCTCGTACCATGCCTCGATGATCATGTCCGTCATGGGTGTGATGTTGATGACAGAAGGGTTGGAGCCGTTGCTCACGCTGTAGAGGTACGTGCCATTGGTGGAGCCGGCATTTGATTTGACAACCACCAGGAACGGCGGCGTAAGCCCGCTTGTATTGATTGTAAACACACCCTGTCCGTCCGTCGTGCCGGTGACGACCTTTCCCTTGCTGTCCACCAGCGTCACCGTGGCGTTCGCTATGGCCTTGCCGGAGGCCGCCGTCCCGCTTATGCTTGAACTGCCACCCCCTCCGCTTACGCTTGAGCCGCCGCCCCCTCCCCCGCAGCCGGCCAGCCCGGCCACGGCCAGCATCATCGCCAATCCGAAAAAGAAAATCTTCATCCCTTTCAACTTCTTCATCCTCTCCTCCAATGATTTAGCATCAAAAAGTGTTTATACACGCCTGGCCATTTCCCTTCAGTAAATTGCCCTTGATCGCGGACACAGCAGACAGGAGTGACAAAAATGCGGGGTCCTTCTCTCTCATCTTCAAAAAAACTCCCAAAATAAACACTCATGTTTAAAAAAACGACTTCATTATGAAACCATTTTTACTGAATTCCTGGCATCCCACGAAAGTAGGATTTTTTTGGTGCTGTATGTTACACTGACTGACGTCTGGTTCTGGTTGGCGGCAGCGGTTAGGGGTGGTCTAAGTATGTCTCTGTCAGCCAAAGACTACAAAAAGATATTAAAAATCATAGACATCATCCATTCCGCCCCGGACCCGAACACGATGTTCCGGGGGGTCTGCGACGAATTAAAGGACCTCATCCGCATCTACAGCGCGGTTTTCGCCCCCATAGACCCCAAAACCAGGAGATACTACTTCACGGGCTACGAGGTTTACAACAACTGCGAGGCAAGCATGGCCTTGTACCTGGACCATTACGGCTCACTCGACCCCTTTATCACATGCAACTGGTACAGCAACGCAAACAAGGCCGGGCAGAACACGGAACTGGTGCCCAAACATGTCTTCAAAAAAAGTGAATTTGCCTCCGATTTCCTCCTGCCGATAGACATATTCCATATCCTGGCCGCCTCGCTTGTAAGCCAGGGGGACAAGGTCGGCACATGCGGGTTCCACCGCCACAAGAGCGAGAATGATTTCGGCAAGCGGGAAAAAGATATACTGGACGCGATACTGCCCCACATGGCCACTTCCATCCGGAACATGCGCATGGCAAGCGAAACCGAGTATGGCAAGGAGCCAAACGGCATCATATTGCTGGCGGAAGACGGCCAGACACTCTATATCAACGACGCGGCCAGGCAGGCGACCAGAGGGGTCCCGCCGGGCTCGATTCCGACGCCCGGCTCTTCACCCGTCTTCTTCAAAAACGGTACGCGCATGTTCCGCGTGCGCACGGCGCTCCGCAAGGACGGCGGGACAAGGATGGTAATCCTGGAGCCTTACCCGCCCGAGCACAGGCTCGGTTCAAAGCTCGATGGTTTCGGGCTTAGCAGGCGTGAGAAGGAGATCGCGGTTTCGGTCATTCAGGGACTTTCCAACCGTGAGATTGCCGAGAGACTCTTCATCTGTGAACAGACCGTGAAGGACCATCTGAGAAGCATCTTCGGGAAGCTGGAAATCAAGAGAAGAAGCGAACTGCCGGCCACGGTGCTCGGGCTGCGGACCCCCGAATGACCCCGGACTAAAACCCCGAAGCCTTTATTTGAGCTGCCTCAGGACGAGCTTTGACGCGGCCTTCAGGGTTTCCATAACGCCGTCCCCCCTGGCGGCCACCGCCTCGAACGCGGGCGCACCGGCCGGGTTCAGGGCCTCGTCCATGCGGGCGGAGGGGACAACGTTTGTCATATCGCGCTTATTGTATTGGATTACGAATGGCAGGCGTTCAGGATCGAAACCCATCTCGCCGAGGCTGCGTCTGAGGTCCCCGATGCTTTCCAGGTTCGCATCAATCCTCTCCAGCCTGCTGTCCGCGACGAAGACCACCCCATCCGCACCCTTCAGTATCAGCTTTCTGGCGCCGGCATAAAATACCTGCCCCGGGACTGTGTAGAGGTGAAACCTGACCTTAAAACCTTTTATCTCCCCGAGCGGGAGGGACAGAAAATCGAAAAAAAGCGTCCGTTCCGTCTCCATGGACAGAGAGAAGAACCTGCCCCGGGCCGGGCTTGTCTTCCTGCTGATATATCTCAGGTTGGTTGTCTTGCCGCTCAGGGCCGGGCCGCAGTAGACGATCCTGCAGCTTATCTGCCGCAAGGAAAGATTCACGAAAGACACGATGCTTAAGATACTCCCCGCGAAGGGGCGCGGCAGGCGGCGCCCCTGCATATTAAAAACTGAAAAGACTGTCCATATCTTCGTCTGTTATGCCGGCAAAAGGCAGCGCATCGGGTCCGCTCTGCCGGTTGCCCCCGGCGGTCAATTCGGCTTCCCGCAGTATATCAAGGAATTTTTGGCCCGCCTGCTTCACCCGGAGCCTGACAAGCCCAACGGATGTCCGGCTGTCGAAGAGCACAACGATGACAAGTCTCTGGCCGATGGGCGCTATCTGCACGCTGCCGCCTTCGCCCTCAAGCAAAAAACCGCCGGACTCCCGCTGCCCGATAAGTCCTGTTAGCTCGCGGGTGGCGGCGAGATTGGCGGCCGCAAGGGCGGCAAGGCCGGAGGTGTCCAGTCCCCCGGTTTCCCCCGCCGACGCAATAAGCTGGCCGTCCCTTGTGATGAGAAAAACCGCCTTTGAATCCGACCTGACCCGGAGCCTCTCAAGCTCCTCCCCGAAGCGCCTGAACTCGCTGCCGTAAATGATGAGGTCGAATCCGGACATCGTCTTATCCGGCCTGGCCGGGTGAAACATTTTCGGATGCGGCGGACTCCTTCAAAAGCCCCTGCCAGACCCTGTCTATTTCGGCTTGGACCCTCTTCAGAAACCCCTCGTTTTCCGGGGCGAAGAGGTGCTTGAACCTGCCCTGCGGCTTGAAAAACAATTCGGCGGGCTTTTTCTCCTCCGGCACGAAGGTGACCCTGAGCTGTCCGTTTTCCACCTCGTAGAGGGGCCAGTAGCAGGTCTCGACCGCGAGCCTTGAAATCTCTATGGAGTTGTCGGTGGCCGTCCTCCAGCCGCGGTTGCAGGGGGCAAGGATATTTATGAATTTCGGCCCCTTTATCTCATGGGCCTTCTTCACCTTGGTCATCAGGTCCAGCCAGTGGGAGGGGCTTGCCTGCGCGGCATAGGGTATGCCGTGGGCCGCCATTATGCGCGTAAGGTCCTTTCTGGTCTGCATCTTGCCCGCGGGGTTGGCCGAACCGGCAGGCGATGTGGTGGTGTCCGCGCCAAGCGGTGTTGCGCTTGAGCGCTGAATGCCCGTGTTCATGTAGGCCCCGTTGTCGTAGCAGACGTATAGCATATCGTGGCCGCGCTCCATGGCGCCCGACAGACTCTGAAGCCCGATGTCATAGGTGCCGCCGTCCCCGCCGAACGCGATGAACTTCACGTTCTCCGGGGCCTTGCCGGATTTCTGCAGTGCCCTGTACATCGTCTCAACCCCGGCCAGTGTGGCCGCTGCGTTCTCGAACGCGGTATGTATCCACGGCACCCTCCATGCGGTATAGTCCTGTATGCAGGAAGAGACCTCAAGGCAGCCCGTGGCGTTGGATACGACGACCGGGTATTCGGTGGCCAGGAGGACCATCTTCACCACGGTGGGCGCTCCGCAGCCGGCGCACATCCTGTGACCGTGCTCGAAACGGTTTTCCCGCTTGGATTTCTCCCTCAGCTTCACCGCGGCCGACCACTTTAAAAGCTCCTTGGTTGAAAGTTCCATTTATTCCCTCACTCCTATGTATTCTTTCACGGTCCTTACCGGGGCGCCCTTCGCTATCTCCACCAGTTCGAGCAGCACCCCTCTGGCGTCGTGCGGCATGAAATCCCTGCCGCCCAGCCCGTATATCTTGTTTATGAGCCTGGGCCTCTGTCCGCCGTCGGCCTGATACATAGCGGAGCTTATCTCCATGAACATGGGGCCGTAGCCGCCGAAGGAGTCCGCCCTGTCCATGACGCAGACCG
>JAKAGP010000182.1 GCA_021825785.1 Nitrospirota bacterium | reverse complement strand
GCACATTACCTCCCCTTGCATGTTGAACTCCATGAGGGCCTCTTTATCCACCTGAAGAAGTCCGGCAATAGAGGCGATCAGGTTTATTTTTCCTTCGCGGCACTCCCCTGTTTCCACACCCCCGCCCATAATGGCCTCCGACATGACTAATGCCGCTTCATCCTCGTGCATCTCCTCCGGGGCCAGGTCCAGGACAAAGAGGTTTTCTTTTCCAAGCAGTATCAACCGGGGTACGTCCTCCTCTTTTACTATATGACCCTTCCTGAACGCCCGCCCCTTGAAATCAGGACGCACTTCGGTGATGTCGTGCGCAAGCACCATCCCAACGGCCAGCGGCGCGGGGACGGTTTTACCTCTTCTGCCGCCTTTTTCTGAAGGAAAATCATCGCACATATTTAACTCCTCATAATCCAAATATCTCCCGGAACCTCTCATCCGCCTTCAGGCGCACTTCTTTCTCGATCCGGTCATACCTGGCCAGAAAGTCCCGTATCTCGGGGCTCAGGGTTGCGCCACCTCCGTTTTTACCTCCGGCTTTGCACTCCACAAGCGGGATGCCAAGCCTTTCTTCCATCGCCTTGATATAGCTCCATGCCTTCCTGTAAGAGATATTCACCTCTTTTGCCGCCCGGCTTATGGAACCGTGCCTATCTATGGCCTTAAGCAGAAGCACCTTGCCGCGGCCGAAAAAAGGCCCTCCACCGGACTCAATCCAGAGCTTCGATTTGACGGCGAAACCGTCGCCGAAATCGTTATGCATTTTGCGCATAACGATGGGCGAAAAAAAAGGACTCTCATAATAGCCCCCGTTTGCGCACGTCTTGCATAAATTTCTTCCGCTCTGCGCCACTTCTCTTGAGTCCTGCACATACTCTCCGCAGTTGGCGCATTGTGTCCTCCCCAGGGGGCGGCCCGGCATGTCCTCCGGTTTAATTTTTATGGAAACCTCCGAAATCTCGAAAAGCTCGTGCTCGGGCATGATCTTATAGGCCTCAAGCTGCGCCTCGTAACGGTTTTCTATCCTGGGAAAGTATTCCCTGGCCAGTTGCCTGGACTCCTCTTTGGCCAGAACACGCACCGCTTTGCCGCTTTTAAGGTTGACGAAGGTTGCGGCCATCTTGCCGTAGTCCATGAACTTCATCGTCCTTTTGCCAAGACTGCAACCGGTGACGGACTGTATAGCATCCGTCGCACACCTGTCTATCTCGACAAAAACAATGATGTTTTTTCTGTCAGCCCCTTTAGAGTCGGAGATCCCTGCTTCTCTCAGTCCCAGGATAGACATTCTCACTCCCAACACCTGCCCGGCGCACAGATGCCCGTGTATCCTTACGGATTCTTCCAGAAGTTTTTCAAAATCCATCATAGCTAAGTTTACAAAAAAACCTGATGAAAATAAAGCTGAAATCAATGGGCAGCGAGAAAAAACGATCAATCAGAATTTCCCTGCATTCGATACCTGAAGGGCATAACAAAAAAACGGGCCGCAATATCTTTGTCTCTCCGGCCCGTTTCGATCACTCATCCGCTTTGCAGCGGCAGATATCAGTCTCCTGCTACAAACTCCTTCATCTCCTCCGCGCTCAGCAGGCTCTCGTCTTTCTTTGCGGCTGAAAGGATCGCGGCCAGTATATTGAGCCCGACCAGCACACCCATGACTACAACGAAACCACGCATGAATGCGTCGTTCCTCGCTGCCATGGGGATCGCCTTCGTATTTGCAAGGCCGTATCCCTTGGACAGATAGTATTTGTGTTTAATGCTGGTGAAGATGAGCCCGGAGATGTCAACCCCGAAGATAAGCCCAAGCGATCTCATCATGTTAAGTATGCCGCCAGCCAGACCGAGCTTCTCCCTGGGAGCTGCGCCCATTATCGCGCTGTTGTTGGGTGGAGTGAACATGCCCATGCCGATGCCAAGCAATATAAGGTCAAGGACAAGCAAAGTCAGATGGGATATCTGCCCAAAGAACATCAGGAAGAAAGAGGCAACGGCACACACGAACATTCCGGTGGCGGTCATTATCCTGGAGCCGTGCTTGTCCGAGATGGAGCCGGCAACCGGGGCGATGACGGCCATGGCCAGCGGGATAGGAGTAAGGAGTGTGCCCGTAAGGGCCACCGGATATCTCAGGACCTCTTCCATGTAGAAGGGCATCAGGAAGAGGATCGCGAAAAGCACATAATAGGAAAGCATGCCGGTAAAGTTCCCCGCGCTGAACGTGTAGTTTTTGAAAAGCTTCAGGTCTATCATGGGATGTTCCACCTTCAGCTCGGTAATGATGAATGCGGTGAGCAGCACAAAGGCAAGCGCTAAATAGCCCAGTATTGTATGCGAAGTCCAGCCCAGTTTCTCACCCTTGTTCAGAGCCAGAACCATAAAGGCGAGGCCGGGGGAGAAGGTAAGTATGCCCACAAAATCGATCTTTTCCTTCTTTTGGCTTTTTTCGCTCTTGGGCAGTATCAGAAGAGCCATCAGGACGCCCACTATGCCGATTGGAAGGTTTACATAGAATATCGCACGCCAGTTAACGATGTGTATCAGTATGCCGCCAACAAAGGGTCCTATCGACATGGCCACGGCCTGCACGGCGCCCTGTATTCCTATGGCTTTTCCGCGTTCGTTACCCGGAAAGGCCTGTGTAATTATAGCCACCGAGTTGGCCTGAAGGAGCCCCGCACCCACAGCTTGCAACACGCGTGCAAAGATGATGAACGATGCCGTCGGGGCCATTCCGCAAAGAACGGAGCCAATGGTGAAGACCACAAAACCCGTCGTATAGAGCTTGGTTCGCCCGTACATGTCTGCAAGCCTTCCGAAAAGCGGAAGGAATATGGTGAGAGTAAGCATATAGGCCATAGCTACCCACTCTATAACCGCCAGCGATACATTAAAGCTGTGCTGCAGCGTAGGCATCGCCACATTCACGATGCTCACATCTAGCGCCGACATCGTTGCGCCAACCAGGACCGTGGTCAGTATGAACCACTTCCAGCCGGGCTTCGAGGAAAAATACGGATGCGGGAAGGGAAAGCCCTTACTCAATTTAGCAACCTCCTCTGACTTTTATAAAATGCGCGGGACGAAAAAAAAAAACGCGCCGCGAACTCAGGAGCCATTGCAGAAAAAAAACCTTCTTGAATAGCCACAAACCTGATGTGACCTTTTTTTTAATATTTTTAAAAAAATCCTGTTTCCCTGTAAAATCAGGCCCTTTCAAAGGCTGAAGCCCATATGGAACAAGCAGCGCCGCCTCCTGATTTTTAACAGGACCGCGAAAACCGGTCCTATTTTATACCCTCGCCCGCCTTTTTTGATTTTTATTTTAAATGAACTCATAAGGAAAAACAAACTTGTGGGCCAATGGGGGGGCCTTACCGGTCTTCCTTCCCGGCTGATAAGGAAGTTTCTGGATGAGCGCTGCGAAAATAAAATTGCTTTTTTTATTTTTTCAGATGAAGCTCGTGACAGCGGCAGCGGGAATTTTTTGCGGATTCAACCCTTTTTGTTTTTTTGCGGTTGATCAGGCCTTATGGAAATATTCCTTTATCCTGCCAAGGATGAATTCCTCCCCTACCGTCTTGATAATGAAATCATCGGCCCCGTACCGCATGGCGGTCAGCACGGCTTCCTTCCTGCTGCCTGTTGTCACCATGAAAATGGGCACCTGGGTCAGTACCGGATATCTCTTGAGCCGCTTCATGGCATTGCGGAGGAGTCCCTGGGGGTCCGGAGAGGACAAGTCCATCAGGATCAGGTCCGGCCTTATCTCCAGCGCCAATTCAGCCGCCCTTGTCCCGTCGCTGGAAAAGGTCTCGAATTCCTGGCAGGATGAAAGAAATTGGCAGTAATTCCCCATGCTTTCAGGGGAAGGGTCAACCACGAGTATTTTTTTCTTTCCAGGCGCATGCGCAAGCAGCGGCTTACCGGCATCGATGGATTCCATATCCATTATCCACCTGTACCGTTTCTCGTCAAAACCTGCCTCCGGTGCTCCTCCCTCCCATTTGGAGGTATTTCTCCCAAGCATCTCCATTTCTCTCATGTATATATACCTGGCAACCTTTTTCTGCTCCACATGGTCCAAAAGAAATTCTATTCCCCTAAGTGCCTCATACATGAACCTCACTACGCCTGAAAAAATGCACGGGCCCTCGAAAGGAAGGGCAAGCCCTATCTCCTCTATCCGGGTGCCCGGCAGGAACAGTTCATCGCGACCCGGCAACGAATCGGAGATTTCCAGGCCTATGCCCCCAATGCTGATGTCCCTTACGCGCACGCAAGGGGCAATTTTTTTTAGCTCCCCTTCCTTGAAGGCAAGCTTGACAGGGTCCGCCTGCGAGGGGTACATCCTCAGATAAAACCTTCTATTTTCGTCCATGGATCAAAATATATAAAATGAAAAAATCCGGATATCAGCCTGGCCGGTGATAGGTCCCGCCAAAAAGCAGTATGATGCTAATCCTTCTGTTTCTGGGATCGAGGGGATCATCTTTGACAAGCGGGACGGTGTCCGCGTATCCGGCAACCCGGGAGACGCGCGATGGATCAAGACCGCAGTCCTGAAGTATTCTCCTTGTGGAGAGCGCCCTTTCAGTGGAAAGGTCCCAGTTCGTCTGGTCGCCCTTTACATACGGCATGGCGTCCGTATGGCCTTCAATGGCCACCCTGTTGGGCATGCTTTTTATATATTCGCCTATGACATGAAGCACCTTTTTGGCGTACGGGGTCGGATTTGAGGAACCCGAATCGAACATCGGCCTGCCCCGGCTGTCCATTATCTGGATGCGAACCCCTCCCTCATAGATATCCACTTTTATCTGGTCATTGGCGCTCCCAAGCTGTTTTTGGATGGCCACCTTCAGGCCTTTCATTATCTCCTGGGGGCTATCCAGGCCGCCCTGCTGGCCTTGG
>JAKAGP010000181.1 GCA_021825785.1 Nitrospirota bacterium | reverse complement strand
TCCGCCGTTTCCACCGTTTCCACCAGACTGCAGGTTCATGAGTTGTTGCAGGTTGGTCTGGTAATTGCCGCTCAGTGTGCCCGAGATATCCGTCGTGCCCCCGCTGCCTCCCGAGATGGTAATTCCCGATAAAGAAAAACTCCCCGAACCGGATGCCGCGCCCTGCATTGCCTGGCTGAAGCTTGAGGCGTGCCTGGCAATAAAATTTAAAAGGTCCGCCATTGCCTGCGTGTAATTTTCCCCGGTCTGGCCTGCAATGTCATTTGCAAACGTCTGTAAAATGGCGTTAAGCTCTGCCACGAGTTTATCAAGACTGGCCTGCCCGGTGGGATCGGTGGAAGATATCGTGCCCGCGCTATCGTTGGACATGGATTTAAAAATCTGTTCAAGGGCGGCCAACATCTGCTGAATATCGGCTTGTACCTGCGCTGCGGTCAGGTTCTGATTCAAGGCACCGTTTGAAAACAGCGCATCTCCTATTAAAGTGCTGACAGGGGTTATGAATACCTGGGGTCCTCCCCCGGGGACAAGAAATCCTATCATATCCGGTGCGTTAGTGCCGGCGCCGTTATTGGTGAACGTCCCGCCGGAAACAAAGAGTATGTAGTAGTCGGAAGAATTGTAATTCGGGATGCTTAAGGAAAAGCCCCCGTCCGTGGCGGTTGACCCCGTGCCTACCTTGACGAGACCGGCAGAGGTAACCTGGTAAACAGCTATCGATGCGTTCGATACCGGCCCGTCTATGACCTTGCCGCTTATGGCAGTCGCACCTCCGCCAGCCGATCCCCCGCCGCCACCGCACGCCGAGAGGGCGAATAACAAAACCAGGATTAGTGACAGCAAGCCTCTTTTTTTCACAATAAAAAAGCCGGACTTGGCGGAATTTGAGGCCCATATCCATTCATTGATTTTTAGGACTCGACAGGCTTTCATTTTTCACCTCTTTAATATTTAAAAAAAAACTGCTTTAGTTATTAAAATCCTTCAAAATGATCTGCTTGTCAAGATAATATTTGCAATTTCAAAATAATTACTAACCATCTTTTTATGATTCTTGTCATTCAGAATTGGCATTCAAGCTCAAGGACCGGAGGTTAAGGTTCCAGAGGGCGTCTCAGGCATTCGCCAGTCCCAGTCCCGGAAAAATTGACAGATTTTGCCACTTTTCATATACTTGGTCTAAACTGCAAAGGAGAAAAAATTCCGCTATGGATTTCGGACTGGAAAACAGGCTGTCGAGGATATTCAACCCGAGGTCCGGGCGCACCGTGATGCTCGCCGTGGACCACGGTTACTTCCAGGGCCCGACGACGGGGCTTAGGGACATGAAAAACATAATCCCGCTTATCCCCCAGGCAGATTGCCTGTTTGTTACAAGGGGGACGATGAGGAACTCCATCGACCCCCGGACCAATACGGCCTTCTGCCTCAGGGTCTCCGGCGGGCCGAGCATCCTGGGCGAGCTCTCCAACGAGGACATCATCACGTCCATGGAGGAGGCCATAAGGCTCAACGCATCGGGCGTGGGGATGTCGATATTCGTCGGGGCGAAGAATGAGGACAGGACCATCTCCAACCTGGGCAGGCTGGTCAACGAGGCCCAGAGATACGGCATGCCCGTTCTGGCCATTACGGCGGTCGGCAGGGAAATGGGAAGGGACACACGATATATCGGGCTTGCCTGCAGGATCGCCGCCGAGATCGGGGCGCAATTCGTCAAGACCTATTACTGTGACGATTTCCACAAGGTGGTGGAGGGCTGCCCGGTGCCCATAGTCATCGCAGGCGGCAAGAAACTGCCGGAGATGGAGGCCCTTCAGATGACCGAAAACGCCATAAGGGCCGGGGCCAGGGGGGTTGATATGGGAAGAAACATATTCCAGAGCGACAGCCCGGCAGGCATGATAAAGGCGGTGAGGGCCATCGTCCATAAAGGCGCCACGGCAGCGGAGGCGTTCGATATGTACCAAAAGGGCAGGAAGCAGGCTGCGGAAGCCGCCGACGCCCGCATGGAAAAGGTATAAGTGAAACCCTCTCCCTTGCAGGGAGAGGGTTGGGAGAGGGTTGGGAGAGGGGATTTTCACAATAAGCGGGCTATGAAGGTAGCGGTATATTACAGCAACACCGATCTGAGGATAGAGGAGCGGCCGGTCCCCCGCATATCCGAAGACGAGATACTGGTGAAGATGATGGCCTCCGGCATCTGCGGCACCGACGTCATGCAGTGGTACAGGCAGAAGAAGGCCCCGCGGGTGCTGGGGCACGAGATGGCCGGCGAGGTGGTCGAAGCCGGCAGCCGCGTGACGGATTTCAAAAAAGGCGACCGGGTCTTCGTCTCCCACCATGTCCCCTGCTACGAGTGCCATCACTGCCTGAAGGGGGATTTCACGGCATGCGAGGCGCTCCATACGGGCAATTACGAACCCGGGGGATTTTCGGAGTACATCCGCGTGCCGGGGATGAACGTGAAATACGGTACGTTTTTACTGCCTGAAGGGATGAGCTATGAAGAGGCGGCGCTGATAGAGCCGCTTGCGTGCGTCATTGCCGGCCAGCGTCAGCTTGAAATCGGCCCGGGAGACGCAGTCCTTGTAACAGGCTCGGGGGTCTCCGGTCTGCTGCATATCCAGATGGCCGGATTGAAAGGCGCTCTTGTGGCCGCAACGGACATCAGCCCCTACCGCCTGGGGAAAGCCCTCGAATTCGGGGCGGAACATGTGTTTCACGCGGACGGGTATTCCGTGGACGCGCTAAGGAAGGTGAATAACGGCAGGCTGGCCTCCCGGGTCATAGTCTGCGCCGGGGCCGGACAGGCGATCGGCCACGCCGTCCAATCGGTTGACAGGAAAGGGAAAATCCTCTTTTTCGCGGTTCCGGCGGGCGATATCTGCCTGCCCTCGGCCAGGTTCTGGAGGGACGAGATAACGTCCGCCTTCTCCTACGGGGCGGCGCCTGACGACCTGCGTGAGGCCATGGCGCTCATTGAAAAAGGCAAGGTCAATGCCAGGGAGATGATCACGCACAGGCTCCCGCTTTCGGATATCCGGAAGGGGTTTTCGCTTGTGGCCGGGGCGGCGGAATCGCTGAAAGTCGTAATCCTGCCCGACCGTTCCTCCTAGCGGTTTGCGCCGGATGCCAGGGCGGGCCCGTAGAACATAGCAAACAGCATCCCCGATTGATGGCTCATTATCTGGGTGTCGGTGATTGACCCCACGGTGAGGACGGCCATGAAGACCAGTATCGCAAAACCCTCCAGGGAGCCCCGCTTTTTCCAGGCGGCGCCGATGGGCACGGCCCACAGAAAGGCGAGCATGATGACTCCGGCGATTCCGTAACTGGCCGCCATGTACAGCAGCGTATTTTGAGGCTGGCAGACGTCCGGCATGCCGGCCTTTTTTATGCCGTTCATGATATAGGCATAACCGCCGGTGCCGGCGCCGATGACGGGGTGGCTGAAGAATATCTTCGCGGCCCCATCCCAGAGGTAATAATGAAATCCAAGCGGGGTCAGTATCCGCCCGTTTCTGTAACCATTGGTCTCGTTTATCACCTCCCTCAGCCTGCTTTGCACGACGGGCGACAGAAACATTACGCAGACCATCAGGGCGGCGGCCGCAAATGCCCATTTCAGTTTTTTCCTTTTCCTCCCAAGGAGGTTATAGGCGATGACGGGCGAAAGCAGAATAAAGGCAAGATGCCCGCTGTCAGTCTGAAGAAGCGCCAGCGATGTGAACTGTATCAGGATTAGACCGAGGCAAAGCACCTTCTGTTTCCTTTTTCCGGTCTTCGCAAAAAAGTAAGACAGAAGGACGATGCTGAAGGTGGTAAGCAATGAGAGCTCTATATGGGCCCAGGTGCCGAATATGCCGGCCGCATATTTGTTCGGACGGTAGATTATCCCCGCAAGCTGGCCCAGGAACCAGACGGAAGTGAGCGAGACCCCGGCTATGAATAATTTCAGAAACCAAGCGGTATCGAAGCCGGACAGGACGAGGCCGGCCACAAGGAACGAAAATAACCAGTAGTGCGTCTTCTCGGCGAATTTCAGCCCGGTGGCAGTATCGCCGGAATACAGGAGGCCGGCCCATGGCAGCGCCATCATCACGAGGACGGGCCAGCTCCTTTTTTGCCGGATCAACGCCAGGTCGCTGGCAAACCTGCCGGAGATCACCCATACGGCCAGGACAAGCCCTTCGGCAATGGACGCCGGGCTTATTGAAACCGGCAGGAAAAAAAAGACCGCGCAGACGCCATAAAAAATCAGTTTCCCGGCTCCCGCTGTCCCGTCTTTTCCAGGCGGTGGATGCGGCAGCGTTTGCTGTGTCTGAATTGGCGGCAATGGGCTACCTCCGTTCTATATTATCGGAAAAATAACCCCGTGTTTGTAAAGGTTCGTAAAGAATTGTAAACGGGCAGCGGATCATTGCAGGGAGAGGGCGAGCTTCCGATTGAATTTGAAAGTTGGTTTATCTTATAATTTCAAGTAGTTTCCCTTTTAACCGGGAGTGGCAAAAGCATGCCCAACGGACAGTTTTTCAAGGCAAGTGACCTCCGGGGGGGGTGCCTTTGAAAGGAAAAGTTTGTCTGGAGGTCGTCTTGCGTGGCAAACGGGGTGAGAAAATTTGAATCCAGGATGAGGACCGCAGCCGGCATTTTCCTGCTTGTCTGCGCGGACCTGCTCATACTTCTGGCCGTTGTATACTCTTCCGTGGCCGCCAGGATTTACCTCTTGCCGGCCATTTTTCATTCAATGCCGTTTTATAAATTCGAGCCGGACAGGTATTTCTGGCTCTTCCCCGTGTGGCTCGCGGTGCTCGCCTACAACGGCGCATACACGAAGAGGTTCACCTTCTGGGACGAGGTAAGGGCCCTCTGGAAGGCCGATTTCATCGTGTTTGTGGCCGTATTCACATTTCTCTTCATCGGCAAGGAGGGGGTGGA
>JAKAGP010000180.1 GCA_021825785.1 Nitrospirota bacterium | reverse complement strand
TTCGCACCCGCCATAATATCTTTTCCCAGGGTATCCTTCAGCGTATTTATTGGTGAATACCGAGCCCTGGGCTTCCATCACCGCCTTGCTGGCGTAATTCTCAGAGGCTATGAGAAGGAGTTTTTCGCGCTCCCTGGCATTTTCCTTTTCTATCGCGTCAAATATCTCGGGGTCGGTCTCTTTAAGGCTGTCTCTATTCATTTTATGAGTTGTTTCCCGTTTTCTTCTCTATATTTTCCTCTATATTCGTTATCTTCATAAGCCTGCCTGCGTGCCTGCCTCCTTCAAATGCCGTATCGAGCCAGACCTCAAGGACTTCACGCGCCATGACCGGCCCGATCATCCTTCCGCCAAGCACCAGGATGTTGGAATCATTATGCTGACGGCTCAGCCGCGCGCTGAGGGGCTCTGAGCACAGGGCCGCCCTTATTCCGGGGAATTTATTTGCAACTATGCTCATTCCGATACCGGTGCCGCAGATGAGGACCCCCCTGTCCGCCTTCCCGCCCGAAACCATCAGCGAAACCTTCCCGCCATAATCGGGATAATCGACAGAGGACGAGGAGCCGTCCGGCCCCGCATCTATCAGGGCCACCCCTCTGCTTTCAAGCAATGCCGCAAGCTCGCGTTTAAGATCTGCCCCGGCGTGGTCGGAACCAATAGCGATTATCATAGTCTGATATGATAAATAAGTTTAAAACCCCTAGTCAAGAAAATGGCCCCACGGCCTCCTTCTCTCTCACCCGTTTGACAAAGGGGACGGGCACATTTTATATTAAAAATCGGCACTAGTTGCCTGTATAAAAGAGAAAAAGAGGTACTTAATATACAATGTGCCGTCTTGCTGCTATAACGGCTGCGGAATACTTTTCACCCATGGAGAATATCCATGCCCTGGAAACCATGAAGGAAGGCCACGACGGCTCCGGAATGGGTTTGATGCTGAAGGGCCTTGGCGGGTTTGCCGAGCCGCTTAGGGATAAGCCGGCGCTCTCGGGCATCTGCTCAAATAGCGGGCTCAAACAACTGGATGAGTTTATGAAGGCCAGGGGTTTCAGGGAACTCCATATGTGGAACCCCCGTGTAAAACCCGTGACCGGCGTCCAGAAAAAAGACTGCTACTTCGCCAAATTCTACGACTACCCTGCCCAATACGGGGAAAAGCCCCTCAGGGAAAAGGAAACCCTGCTGCTTGAAACACGGCTTGCGCTCCGGGCAATGGGGCAAAAGGACGAGTCCATAGTCGTTTTTTCTTTCTATCCCGATGTGCTTGCCTTAAAGGAGGTAGGCGACCCGCTTGCCCTGGGAGAGTTTTTCGGCCTCGAAGACGGCGAGTTGAAGGCAAAAATAGTCCTGGCCCAGGGAAGGCAGAACACAAATTACGACATAAACCTGTATGCCTGCCACCCTTTTTTCATCCAGGGTTTCGGCTCCATGACAAACGGTGAGAACACTGCATTCGTGCCGATAAGGGAATACCTTATGAGCCGGGGCGTGCCTGGCTATATGGGATACCAGAGCGACAGCGAGGTATTCACTCACATCCTCCACTATACGGTGCGGCAACTGGGCTATCCTCTTTCTTATTACAAGGACATCATAACCCCGCTTAAACGCGAGGAAATGGGGGCCAGAACGGACAGGGACGCGCTCATGCTGATGAGGCAATCCCTGCGCATGCTTGTCATTGACGGGCCCAACTGCATAATCGGGTTTACTCCCGATGGGAGCTGTTTCATGGTGCAGGACTCAAAGAAGCTCCGTCCCGGGGCGGTAGGGGGAGTAAAGGGCAAGTACGCGTTCATGTCCGAGGAATGCGGGCTGGACAGGGCGGTCCCGAACAGGGACAGGTCCCTTGACGTATTCCCCATGAAGTACGACTTCGTAACCGTTCCCAGCGGCGCGCCGGAGGTAAAGGTTTGGAACCAGTTGAAGGGTCTTTAATAAATTTGAAAGACAAGAACCATCAGCTTACGCTGAAGGAATTCCCATATATGATCGAATGGCGGGACGACCGCTGCACCCGCTGCGGCAAGTGCACCGCCGTCTGCCCGGTCAAGGCAATCGTTCCCGATGTCCGCGTGGAGCGCGTAGTCACCTCCGAGGGGTCCTCTCCGTTCCCAAAGGTGACCAGGAAGGTAACTCCCGTCGTAAGCCAGGTAAACGATATCGACCGCTATTGCACGGGCTGCGCCATGTGCCAGTTCGTCTGCCCCAATGCGGCTATAGAGCCCCACTTCAATGCGGAGCACAAATTCCTTCATTTCAAGAACAAGGGCGGGGATGCGTATAAAAGGGGCGGCAGAAGGAATGACCCAAGCGTATCCACCCTCGATAAATTAAAATTCACCCGGATATCCATGCTTACCGACCCGGCCCTGGACGCCGGGCGGCATGAGTTCTATTTAAAAACCTTCCTTGGCAGGATACTGCCTCCGGAAAACCTTCCCCTGAAAGAGGAAAACGGAAAGCTCGTGGTGGACAAGGGCGCGGATGTCTTTGTCCCCCCGGTAAGGGAGGTCTATCCGATAATGATAGGCAGCATGTCCATTGGGGCACTGTCTCCTCCCATGTGGGAAGGGCTCGCCATGGGGATCGCCTATCTCAATGAGGAATTGGGAATGCCGGTCGTGATGGCGTCCGGCGAGGGCGGCATGCCGCCAAGGCTTTTGAAATCCCGTTTCCTGAAATATTTCATACTCCAGATCGCCTCCGGCTACTTCGGATGGGACGAGATCGTCCGCTCGCTTCCGCACATGGTGGAAGACCCTGCCGCAATAGAAATAAAATACGGCCAGGGCGCAAAACCCGGTGACGGCGGTCTTTTGATGTCCTACAAGGTCCTTAAGCTGATATCGAGCATCAGAGGGGTCCCCATGTTTGTGGACCTGGCCTCTCCGCCAACCCATCAGACCAAATATTCTATTGAAGAGGCCGTCGCCAAGATGATCCAGTCCATGTCCATGGCCTGGGGGTTCAGGGTGCCGGTTTACCCAAAAATTTCGGGCACCAAAACGGCAAAGGCCGTTCTCAACAACCTGGCCAGAAACCCGTATGCCGCCGCGCTTTCGATAGATGGCGAAGACGGCGGGACTGGTGCGGCTTTTAACGTCTCCATGGACAAGATGGGCCATCCCATAGCCTCCAATATAAGAGAGTGCTACCTGGATCTGGTCAAACAGGGCAAACAGAACGAACTTCCCCTTATCGCGTCAGGCGGCGTGGGCAAGAAGGGCAATCTCGCGGCAAATGCGGCCGCTCTCATCATGCTTGGCGCATCGATGGTATCAGTTGGGAAATACCTGATGCAGTCCACTGCGGGATGTCTTGGCGACGAGAACAACCGCTGCAATCTCTGCAATACGGGGAGATGCCCAAGGGGCATTACCACGCAGGACCCCAAGCTCTACAGAAGACTCGATTCCTCCAGGGTGGCCGAGCGGCTGGTGGATGTGTTCAGGGCCGCCGATACGGAGTTGAAAAAGATATTCGCGCCCATGGGCAGGAGCACCGAGCTTCCCATAGGCATGTCGGACGGCCTGAGCGTAAACGACAAGGCCATTGCGGAAAGGCTGGGCATCAGTTATGTCTGCTAAGCGGGAAGCTTTGAATAATTCTGAAATGAAGGACCAGACCAGGATAATCGAAATAAAAGGCAATGTCGAAGGAGCAAGGGTAAGCTCCCGTGTCCTTGAGGAACGCCTGCAGGAAGCCATAAAAAACGGCGCAAGGCAATTGCACGTCACTGCCGACGGCCAGCACGGCATAGGCGGCCGCATATGGCCCAGGGAAGCCCCTGTGCGCATCTCTGTCGAAGGCCCGGTGGGGCAGAGGCTTGGCAGCATGGGCATGGACGGCACCCATATAATTGTGAACGGTGGCGCTTCCGATGACGTGGGCTGGGTAAACTGCGGCGCAAGGATCACAGTCCTTGGAGATGTCACAAACGGCGCGCATAACGCGGCGGCGCAGGGCATCCTTTATGTTCAGGGGAGCGCCGGAGCCCGTTCGGATACGCTTACGAAGCATAACCCCAGGTTCGAGCCTCCGCAGTCCTGGTATTTCAGAAACGTTGGTGACTCTTTCGCTGAGTTCAAGGCGGGAGGCATCTCGGTGGTCTGCGGTGTCGATTCCAGGGACCCCGATAACGTGCTTGGCTATCGCCCTTGTGTCGGCATGGTCGGAGGCGTGGTCTACTTCCGGGGCCCGATAAAGGGTTTCAGCGCGGCGGATGTCAGCCTTTCCGAGCTTACTGACGATGACTGGAATTGGCTTAAGGACAACATGAAGCCGTTTCTTAAGGCCATAGAGCGCGAGAACTATTACAATATACTTGCGAAAAATAAAGACGAATGGAAAAAGCTCGTCGCCCGCACCCCCGCCGATAAGGCGCAGTCGAAGAAAAAAGTGGATTTGGGTGCGTTCGCAAGGGATGTCTGGGAGAAAGAAGTAGGCGACGGCGGCATATTCGCGCCCTTCCTTGGAGATGAAGAAGGCCTGCTGCCTTATATAACTACCGGCGCTGACAGGCGGAACAAGCCCTTGTGGCTGAATGAGAAATACAGCCCTCCGTGCGCTTTCAGCTGCCCGACCCATATACCCACCCACAAAAGGACGGCCCTGATAAGGGCGGGCAAGATGCAGGAGGCGCTTGAATACGTGCTTCAGTACAGCCCCCTGCCTGCCACCGTCTGCGGACAGATATGCCCGAACCTCTGCATGCAAAGCTGTACGAGAGGCGTGGTTTATGATTCTCCCCTGAGCATAGACAAGCTTGGCAGCCTTTCGCTTAATGTAAAGGCCCCGAAACCGGCCAAAAAGACCGGCCACAAGATCGCCGTAATAGGCGGCGGCCCTGGCGGGCTTTCGGCCGCCTGGCAGCTTGCCCTTAAGGGCCACCAGGTGGACCTTTTTGAGTCCGAAGGTAAGCTTGGCGGAAAGCTTGAGC
>JAKAGP010000179.1 GCA_021825785.1 Nitrospirota bacterium | reverse complement strand
GCATACCGCAAGGACAAAGGCCAGTGTTGTAGGATGCGCCATCCTCTGTGCTCCTCCCCAAAATTTCTGATCTTCGCGAAAACCAAAAAACCAAAAAAGCAAAAAAAAAGTCAAAACGGCAAAAAGAAAAAAACGAAAAGGAAAAGCAAAAACCTGTCACAATAAGCACCAGAGGCCAAGTGTCCTATGGGCTAATTATACCACATGGTTTTTTGGCGGGGGACCCACCAGTGGATGAAGTTGTACCATATGCCAAGCGGGGCTTCCCTGACCCCGTGGAACTTCTTGTTGAGGACCTCCAGGGCATCTGGCACATAAAGGAAGGTATAGGGCTGTTCCTGCGCCAGCAGGTAGTGGAGTTTATGATATATCTGCTTCCGTTTTTTCAGGTCGAAAGTGGTCCTGCCTTCTTCTATGAGCCGGTCGGCCTCCTGGTCCTTGAAAGAGACGAAGTTGAACCCTCCGTCTTTCGTCTGGGAGGAATCGAATATCACGTAAAGGTCCGGGTCCCTGGAAAGAGACCAACCCAGTATGACCGCTTCAAAGCGTTTTTTGTCTATGAAATCATGGAGCAGGGCCTGCCATTCGAGCACCTTTATGTTGGCTATGACGCCTGCTTTTCTCAGGTCTTCCTTGATTATCTCGGCCGCAAGCAGCCGTTCCGTGTTGCCCTGGTTCGTAAGTATCGTGAAACGGAAAGGTTTCCCGTCCTTCTGGAGAACACCCTTTTTAAGCGTCCAGCCGGCTTCCCGGAAGAGCTCCAGAGACCGGGCCGGATCGTATGAGGGGTCCGGCACATCCGGGTTATACGCCCAGGAGCCGGGAAGGAACGGTCCGGTGCATGGAGTGCCGTATCCCATGAGGGCCCCCTTTATTATGGATGCCTTGTCTATCGCGTGTGAAAGGGCCCGCCTTATCCTTACGTCGCTGAACCGGGGGTCCAGCAGGTTCCATCCGACGTATGTAAAACCGAACGACGGGTACTGAAAACGGTTAAAGAACTTGCGGAAAAAAGCGGAGCGGGACACGACCAGCTTGTATTGCGCGGGCGAGACGTCCATGTAATCTATGCCGCCGAACTTAAGCTCCAAAAACATCGTCGACATATCGGGTATGATCCTCATTATGTATCTCTTTATCCCGGGTTTGCCCTCGAAATAGCCATCGAATGCCTCAAGCTCTATCCTCTGCCCCGTTATCCATTGTTTGAGCCTGTACGGGCCCGTGCCGATGGGGTGGCGGTTGAACTGCTCAGCGGACACATCCTTTCCTTCCAGGATGTGCTTTGGTATTATGCCCATCCCCCAGGACTCCAGCGCTGGGGCAAAGGGCTTTTTGTAATAGACCTTGACGGTATAGGGATCGGGGGCCTCCACCTTGTCCACCGGGCCGTAATTGCTTGAGTAAGGAGTGGGGACCTTGGGGTCGGTAACGGTCTTGTACGTAAAAAGCACGTCCGCGGAGGTGAAATCCTTGCCGTCCTGCCATTTGACGCCTTTCCTCAAATGGAAGATTATCTCGAGCCCCCCTTTTTTGATCTCCCAGCTTTTTGCGAGGTCTCCGGTTATTTTCACATTTTTATCATATTTGGTGAGCCCGTTGAAGATGAGCCCGCTTATGTCAGCGGAGGCCGAATCTCCGGCAAAAAGAGGCAGAAGCCTTCTGGCGTCAGCAAGCGAGCCCACGACGACCGTGTCCGGCATGCCTTCGGGCGCCTTGTGGCAGGCGGCCAGAAATGAGGCGGTAATTAAAAGAAGGAAAAACCCGGCGAGGTATCTTCTATTTTTCCTGATATTAAACGGGAAAAACACGCACAGTTTTTTTTACTTTCCCTTTGCAGGGATCTTTTGAGTTGGCGCGGGCATGGCAGGCATCTGCTGCATCGGCGCAGGCCTGGTTGCCGCAGTGGGCCTGACTACAGTGCCTCCACCCCGCAGGGATGAGACTGTCAGCACAAGGGAGGTCAGCATGAAAAGGGCGGCAAAGACCGTGGTAAGTTTACCAAGGAAGGTCGCAGCGCCGCGGCTGCCGAAAAGGGTCTGGCTGGAGCCGCCAAAAACCGCGCCCACTTCAGCGCCCTTTCCGCCCTGGACCAGAACAATAAAGATAAGAAAAAAACATATAAGTACATGAATTATGGTTACAAGTATCGTCATTTCAGATTTTTTATTTATCCTCTCTTGAACATTACAAGTTTTGAAAAAACCTGCGGATCGAGACTGGCCCCTCCAACGAGCGCGCCATCCACATTGGGGCCGGCCATGATTTCTTTTACGTTATCGGGCTTTACGCTGCCGCCATAGAGTATCCTGATGTCATCGGCGGCCCCGCCGTATATCTCCTTGACAATGGAGCGTATGAACCCGTGTGCCTCTTCAGCCTGCGCGGGTGTGGCCGTGACCCCCGTGCCGATGGCCCAGATGGGCTCGTAAGCCAGCACGGTATTTTTAAATTCGGCCTCGCCGAACTCCGCAAGTCCTTCCACGACCTGCCGTTTAATCACGTCAAAGGTCCTGTTTGAGTTTCTTTCCTCAAGGGTTTCGCCCATGCAAAGTATCACGCCAAGGCCTGCCTTTAAAGCTGCTTTGGCTTTTTTGTTCACTATGGCATCGGTCTCATGAAAATACTGTCTGCGCTCCGAGTGGCCGGCGATGACAAAAGCGCCTCCCGCGTCCTTTACCATCAGGGGTGAAATCTCACCGGTGAACGCGCCCTGTTCCTCATAAAATACGTCCTGCGCCGCCACAAGGACATCAGACCCGGCAAGGGCGGACGCCACCGCGTTAAGGGCGGTAAACGGAGGGGCGATGAGCTTGTCCACATCAGAGGTGTCCTTGATGAGGGGCAAAAACTGCGAAACATAATCCACCGCCTCCCGGACAGTCTTGTACATCTTCCAATTTGCGGCTATCAGAGGTTTCCTCATCCTAAAAATTTATAGGCAAAAGGCCCGAAAAGTCAAGTTTTTTGTTCAATTGTGTAAAATATCAAATAAGAAATGGAAGAGCTGGAAAGGGAGTATCTTATTTCCTGTTATGACAAGCGGGTCGGTTTCCTCGGCAAAACCCCCGCCGCTTTGGGGTGGAGTGAAAAAGGGCAGGCGGCCCGTTACGAGGCCGCCCTCGGATTGTTCGGTTTTGAATCCTTGTCCGGTTTTGGATCCGTGGATGAACGGGGGGGCTGCGCCGGTGTATCCTGCCCCGGTGCGGTTTCCCTGGCCGATTACGGCTGCGGCATGGGGGATTTTTACGGTTTTTTGCTCAGGAAGGGTATAAGCGGCATAGATTATTCCGGGTTTGACATAAATCCGGGGCTCATCGGGATAGCAAGGACGCGTTACTTGGGGGGAAAAGATCGTTCGGAGAAAAACGGAGATCAAAAAAATGTTTTCTTTGACGTTCTGGACATAGACAGCGGGGAGCTTCCCGGGTTTTACGACTATTCGCTGATATGCGGGGTTTTCAACCAGAGGGTCGGAGGGGCTTCGGAGGCTGCCAAAAGGTGCATTGAGAAGATGTGGAGAAGGACCAGGAGGGCGCTAGTCTTCGATGCTCTCTCAGACAAAAAGGACATGGAAAAAGACGCCGCGCTGGAATACTATGGCGCCCGGGAAATGCTGGAGTTCGCGGCCCGGAAGATCCCGGCAGCCAAGGCAAGCGTGCATGAGGACCTTGTCGAAGGCAGCCTCATCCTGTGTCTTAGGAGGGAATGATGGCACCTATTTATCCTATCAAGACAGGCCCGATATATCCCCTTAAGATAGGAAGAATATCCTATCTTAATCTATACCCCATATTCCGGGGGCTGGAAAAGACAGTTGAGGAGGAGGGCCGCTACAGGTTTTTTGACGGACATCCGGCCCTGGTCAATTCAAAGCTCCGGAGGGGGTATGTTGACGCAAGCCCCTCTTCCTCGATCGTGTACCTTAAAGCCCCTGCGGATTACAGCCTTATCGAGGGCCATTCGATCAGCTCCGACGGCCCAATAAGAAGCATCTACCTTTTCAGCAGACTGCCAATAGTGGAGCTCAGGGGAAAGACAATAGGGATTACCAACCAGACGGAGACCTCAGCCGCGCTGTTGAAAATAGTATTAAAGAAATTCCTTGGGGTGGATTTTAAGACACGGGTCACCAGGTTTCCCGTGGCCCAATCCCTGCAAAGATATGGGGCCTGCCTCTCGATCGGCGATGATGCTATGCTCGCCCGAAAACAGAGGGGAAAAAAGGGCGGTCCGGATGCCTGTTTCATGTACGACCTTGGTTTACTCTGGAAGGAAAACACCGGACTGCCTTTTGTATATGCGCTCTGGATAGCGAGGAAGAATTCCGTCTCCCGGAACAAAAAGGCCTTCGCGGCGTTCAGGCGGGACCTGGAGCGGGCTAAACTTTATGCCGTTTCTCACCTTGAAGAGGCGGCAAGAGAAAAGCCACTGAACGGGCTGGACCCTTCGGAGGTCCTTCAATATTGGCGGGGCATCTCCTATGGTCTTGACCTGATGGAGAAAAAGGGGCTTGCGCTCTTCCGTAAATACGCGAAAGAACTGGACCTGCTCTAGATATTCGGAATGTATTCTGCATCCGCCGCGCTATCTTAAGCGTTTGTCTTTCCCCCCATATTGACAGCCTCCCTGATTGATGACAGATTTTTATTAGTTTGCCGAAGAGGAAAGGAGCATGCGTGTTGTATCCTTCGGGCAAAAGGGCGGCGTTTGACGGTGCTCTTGCGGGCGCGATGCTTACAGTTGCGCTCATTTCCTGCCTGTATGCGGGCTGGCGGCTGGCGGGTCTGCCGTTTGTCCCGTTTGACTTATTTGACTGGTTTTCGCGGGTGCTTCCAGGCCCTGTAATAGAAAAAAGCATAGGCGCAATGGTGGCGTTCATACGCGCCTTTCATCTTGGGCCCATATACTCGGTGGCCAAGCATATGGAACAGGCGATGGGGATATGCATCTTTTTTATTTCG
>JAKAGP010000178.1 GCA_021825785.1 Nitrospirota bacterium | reverse complement strand
CCATTGCGTTGTACAGAAACCATGGGCTTGCCGCACTGGTCACGCTTGCCGGGCTTGCGGTATCATTTGCCTCCATTTTTATAGCCGCTCCATATGCGCCAAGGGATGTCACCGGTTTATTGGTGATAGACGGCTACGCGCTTTTTTTCATAGGGCTTATATCGGCCGGAACATTTGTAGTGGCCATGCTGGCTTATGGCTACCTGGATAAGCTTAAGGTCGAACGAGAGGAGTTTTATCTGCTTTTGCTGCTTGCGGCCGCGGGCAGCAGCGTCCTTGCGGCAAGTTCGCATTTTGTGTCTTTTTTTCTGGGGCTTGAGACCCTGAGCGTATCGCTTTATGCTCTTATATCTTATCCCCGTGGAAGCGGAAACGAGATAGAGGCCGGGGTCAAATATCTGATCCTCGCCGCGATATCGTCGGCGTTTCTGCTGTTCGGGATGGCGCTGGTCTATGCCCGGTTGGGGACAATGCAATTTTCCGGCATTGCGGCCATGGCTCCGGGAGTATTTGCGTCCAAAGACGCTGTGTTTCTGGGCGGGCTTGCCCTTATTGCCGCAGGAACCGGGTTCAAGCTCGCGGTGGTCCCTTTTCATATGTGGACGCCGGATGTTTATGAAGGCGCCCCGGCGCCGGTTTCGGCCTTTGTGGCCACGGTCTCAAAGGGGGCGGTGTTCGCGCTTTTTCTGCGTTACTTCGCCCGTGTGGATATTCATCAGAGCCGCTCGCTCATGCTGGCAATTGTTGTCATCTCCATCGGCTCCATGTTCATAGGCAATCTCCTGGCCCTTCTTCAGGATAATGTGAAGCGCATCCTCGCGTACTCATCCATCTCCCATTTGGGGTATCTGCTTGTGGCGTTTCTTGCCGCCGGGGCGCTCAGGGTTACGGCGGTCTCCTATTACCTGGTGTCCTACTTCATTACGATGCTTGGGGCATTTGGTGTGGTAAGCGTGTTGACCGGCGAGCACGGGGAGGTCCAGGAATTATCCGATTACAGAGGGCTTGCCGCAAATCGCCCCGCGCTTGCCGCGGTCTTTTCGGCGATGCTGTTTTCCCTGGCGGGCATACCGCTGACAGCCGGTTTTATCGGTAAGTTTTATGTGATAGCCGCGGGCGCTGGCTCAGCCCTCTGGACACTTCTCATCGCCCTTGCCATAAGCAGCGCCATAGGTCTTTTTTATTATGTGCGGGTTATCATTACAATGTATTCCAAGCCTGAAGAAAAGCTGGAAGCCGTGCCGGGGACGGTTGAGGGCGGGGCCTACGGAACAGGAGTTTTCCGGGCGGACATTACCGGGGTAGCGGTCCCCATTGGAGGCGGGCTTGCCCTGGCGGGGCTTACCCTGGGGCTGGTCTGGTTCGGAGTCTATCCGTCAACGCTGCTTTCCATAATCCAGCACGCCATCCGCAGCCTTATGTAGGACCTGTCTCAGAATTGCTTCCGGCTGCAAGAGGTTTTTAAGAAATCACGGCATACGGCGTCGTAAAAGGAAAATCCGTTCCGGGAGCAGCGCTGAATGTTCGTCCGGGAAAAACAAGTGATTCAAAGTGGATGCCCGATTAAGGTCCCCGGGCATGACGTCTTAAATCTTTTAAGCCTGCCCTCGAATTCCTTAGTCGTGGGTCATTCCCGCATGTTGTAAGCGGGAATCCATTTTGCCGTTGCGCCTCCGGGCGATTTCCCTTTTGCTCCCTTTTTCAGAAGAAATTGCAGCCACGATTTATTCTCTCTTTCGCTTCGGAATCAATTTTGAGACAGGTCCTGATTCTACCCGGAAGGCCGGTTTTTCTCCCTGTTTTGTTCCTTTTCCTTATACATCCGGGCGTCCGCTTTTTCAAGCACTTCCTTCAATTCGTGGCCCTTTTCGAAGACTGCGGCCCCATGGCTGAAAGACAGGCTGTAATTCTCGCTTCCGTACACCTTGTTCCAAAAAGAGATATTACGCCTGATGCGGGCCATCATTCCGCTGTCCTTTGCAGCTGAAGTCTCATGGCTTATTATCACGAACTCATCTCCGCCGTATCGCACCAGGAGGTCGGATTCTCTTATCGAATTTTTAAGCATTAGGGCAAACTCCCTCAGTATGCCGTCTCCGTGCAGATGGCCGTAAATGTCGTTTATATGTTTGAAATTATTTATATCGACTATATGGACCGTGAACCCGCCGCCGTATCTTTTGGCCTTTTTTATCTCCTGTTTTATTACCAGGTCGAAATAGGCCCTGTTAAAAAGGCCGGTAAGCTTATCGTGGAGCGCCATCGCTTTTAGTTCGAGCTGCTTGTCCCTCAGGCTGTATACGAGGGTGATAAGGTGTTCGTATACCTCATCAACCGGGTCGGAAAGCACTGCCTTCTGGTATACCTCGCATTCGGTGCAGTTTTTATATTTGGAGGCGAACTTCCCGACAGGCTTTCCGTCGCACATGGTGCCAGCGATAAGCCAGCACCGTCCGCAGGTGTTCTTGTAAGAGGGACAGTGTGTCTCGGTGCAGTTCTTGACCTCCCAGCACTTTACGCCTACGTCCTTTTTAACACTGGATATCCACTTTTCCCAAGTGGCCTCGTTCTCTTTTAATGAAAGGGCGATAAACGAACGGAGGTCTTTCCTTAAGCGGCTAAAGACTTCAGTCATGTCCTTCTTTTTTTTCATAATTTAATGAATTCCTTGAAAAAGATAAAATTTAATCGAGGTTGCCATCTCAAACGGTTTTTTGTAAGCGAGGAAACCCGGCAAGCTATTTTTAAACATAGCCGGTATGTGAGTCAAGCTGGAAACCGGTTTATAATAAAAGAAACATGAAATTTTAAACGGGGTACATTTCTAACAAAATGGCCGGCCGGATGGAAAAAACATGATATGCAGCCTGGATTACCTTGTGGGCACCCTTGCCACAGCCTACAAGGGAGTGATCACTTCACTTGTCGTAAAGGACTTTTGCATATGCGATGAGAATGGCTCGGCGCTCCTGAAGGGGACGGTCCTTTCCATGCCCGCCGGAGATTATCATGCCTCTCTGATAAGAGATGGTGTGGAGCTGGCCCGCTCGCCTATAAAAGATAATGGGGATTTTGAGATGCGGGCCGGAAGCGGACCGGTGGTCGAGGCCAGGGACCTGCAGATCGATATCCTCCAGAACGGCAACCACACCGGCACATTCCTGCTTAAAAGAGAAAGGTCCGGTATCTTTTACACGCCGGCCATCGAGCTTTCAGACGAGGTGAAGGGTGTGGATTTCAAGCTCCTCACCTTGCCCCTCAGAGAAAAACCCGGCCTTTTGAGCAAGGCCGAAAATATAGTCTATAAAATACTTTCTGCGAAAAAGGACTGGAGGAAATTTTCAGACGAACTCCATGGATTTGCCACCGACCTTTTCTGGGGAGAACGGGATGTCTTTTACCGGAATTTTGAAATGCTGGCCAAATTCTCTTTCCTGGGTGGCGAAAAATCGGGTAAGGGCGCCGAAGCGGAAAAACCGGTTGAGGACTGCCTGGACCTCATAGGCCTGCCGCTTTCAAAAGAGACCGATCAGGAAAAGCTGGGCGGGCCGGTGCAAATATGGCTGAAGGCCATGGATAAGACGAAGCCCGATTTTTCATACAGGATAGGGCAGGCGGTAAGGGTGATCTCAAAAATAAATGAAAATAAAAAACTCCCTGAAGGTGAGATCAGGCCCGCTCTTTCGGCCTTCGTTTCCGCGGTGCGCCGGAGAGTGGGAGACACCCCGGTATTTTCCGAAGCCGCCCTGGCCGGCATACGTGGCTTTATGCCGGAAGATAAATTTGAGATCATCGGAAAATGGGGCCAAAAGGGGCGCGAAAGCCTGCTTGCCCTGGTTGAAGAGGCCGGCCTTCTGATAGGGCAGGGCGATTATGCGGGGTCTTTGATGAGGATGAACGGGGCCAGACAGGACCTTGAATATTTCCTTGACGGGCGGCAGATGATCAGGAGCTATTTCGATCTGGCCAGGGAGTTTTTGTCCGGGGAAAACGCCCCGGCATTCAAACAGGTCCTGTTTGAACTCCTGGATTTTCCCGCCGCGGAGGCGCCTGACAGGGATAATGATCTGGTAACCGGCACGGCGGGTTTCATTGAAAAGTTCATCGCAACCGGCAGGACCGACCTTTGCGCAAGTCTTCTTACGAGGGTGGGCGGACCAGGAAAAGGCGGAGGACTCAAAACCGGGCTGATACTCAACCGCGATATAGCCGCCCTTGTCCTTGGTTCCGGCAATGACGGACTTATCGCTGTTTACCGCGAACTGCTGAAGAAAATAGTCGTGCCCTCTCCGGGTATCCGGGGCTATTCCCCCGAAAGCTGGGCGGAATCCGCAAACCCGCTCCACCTGGAGATACTCTCAGGGTTTCTGGACGTGCTTTCAGTTTCACCGCAAGGCCTGGACGACGTAAAGGCGCACCTCATATGCAACCTTTTTTTAAGCGGGGTTTTTATCCCTGATGACAGGCTTTTTCAGCGGCGCATCTCCGCTTATCTCAACTCTCCGGCCATGAGCGGGGACTTTCTTTTGAACTTCATGCTCTTAAGGAAATTCCCGGTATATTTCAGCGAGATCGGGGCGGCCAGCCGTATCAGGGACTATACAACCCAGTTGGACTCCTGGGGTAACGACCCCGTGCTCTATTTTCTGAGAAAACAGGTCCATGTCAACGCGAGCAATTACAATGTCCGCCTGGCGGAGGGGATAATAAAGGCATGGGTAGATAACGACCCCGGCCTGCTTGAAACGCTTGTGCCCGCCGATGTCTTCCGTAATTTCAATAAAGCGACGCTCGATGATTACCACCGGGCCATAAGGCCTTTTTTCGAGGCCCTTGGACTTTTCGATGAGGCCGGGGGAAAGGTCGTTTTTGAAAGGCTCCTGGCAATCCACGGGGAGCGCATGGCCAAGGAGATCGAAAGGGTGGAAAGCCCCGAAGAGACGCGGTCCAAGGTTTTCCTGCTTTGCCGGATATACCAGGAGATCGTAA
>JAKAGP010000177.1 GCA_021825785.1 Nitrospirota bacterium | reverse complement strand
CGGACCCTCATCTGGTGGAGGCGATCTTGTGGAGCTCGTTCGAGAGCTAAGGAATTACATGGCGCAAGCTCGTCTCCTCGTAGTGGTTGATAACTTGGAAACCCTTACCCTGCAAGATGTCAGACCTTTATTGAAGTCCATTCCAACAGGTTCGAAGATTCTCCTCACTTCGAGAATTGGTCTCGGCGAACTTGAGCTTCGGTACAAGCTCGACCCCCTCGACAAAAAGCAGTCTGTTTCCTTGGCTAGAAGGCACGCGAAGAGCCTGAACCTGCAGCTACTGGCTGGATGCGCAGAGGAAAGACTCGGGAAGTATTGCCAGGCGCTGTTCTTCAATCCACTCTTGATCAAGTGGTTTGTCTCCTCCGTTAGCAACGGGGCGGATCCCGATCGACTGTTGTCCAGAACCAACCAATCGTTCTCTGCCGCTCTCCAATTCTGCTTCGAGAACCTCTACAACCGCCTCAGCGACGCCGAGAAGAGAGTTCTTCACGTGCTTTTCGCCGCCAGACGTCAGCTTTCGCAGACTGAGCTATTTTTTCTCCTTCAAGAAGTTACACAATTAACCCAGCTAGAATTGGAGATGGCGTTGAACGTGCTCCACGGATCAAGCATGCTCAAACGTGCCTTTGCCGACAAGTGGAAATCGGATTCGGGAACGCAGTATGCGCTCACAGATGTTTCTTCAGAATATCTAGCGAGATTCGCGCCACCGGATTCGAAAACCCTCGAAAGCGTGCAAAGAGAATTGAAGAGATTACGCCTATTGGCGGACCAGACGCGCGTTCAGGAAGAGGCGTATCCGTACGACATATTTATCGTCCGTGCCGCAATGGCTGATGAGCGCATTTGCGCGGTCTTTCTAAATAACGCTTTGAAAAAGGCCAGGGCTGATCTGGTCGCGGAAGCGAGGGGATTAGTAGAGCGCGCGAAGAACCTTTTGCCGAACTTTTCGGAGACCTATCGCATTTCGGCAATTGTCGAGGGCAAGGGGAATGATTTTTTCAAGGCCGACGAGGAGATTCGCATCTCGATCGACCTGAATCCTAGGTCGAGTCTCACCCATTACCAGTATGCTTTGTTCCTGCTGAGGGAGATGGAAGATTACAGCTCTGCTCTAACGCAAATCGATGTGGCACTTCAGATAGATGCGGGCGACCCAACTCTTGAGACGGCGCGCGCGCTGATATTGACGCGACTCGGACGATACGAGGAGGGCGCTGAACTATACGAGAAGATCATCCGCGAGATTTCAGCAAAGCCAAGAAAGTGGCGAATTTCAACTTTAGATCAAGCGGCGGAGTGCTATAGGCGATGGGCAGAGGTAGATAGGCAGCAACGTGATCCAGCTAGGCAAATGTCTCACCTCGAAAGATCGCGAGAAATCCTGGAGGCTGCTCTGGCCCGGAACGATTATGATTACAGAACTGGTTCCGCATACACAAACGTGGTTGAAGACGCGATATTCGCGATGCTTACCACCCATGATAGGGACAGAATACTGCACTGGCTATCGCGGCTGGCTGACGCCACGCACGTGATCAATTGTCCTCCATTTCGTATTCTTAATATTGACCGTGTCGCGGACGCCTTCCCGGGCGACGCGGAGTTATTGAGAGGAATCGAGAAAATAACATACTCCTGGAGGTTGGAACGGGGCGATCGGCCTGCGTCGATGGGCGGCGGCGTGGACAACGAGGTAAGAGCAGCTAAGCGGGCTGGGTTTATTAAAAGGATCATGAAAGAAGAGAAGTTTGGCTTTATTACTGACAGTGAAGGCCACGATTGGTTCTTTCATTTCAACTTTCTCTTCAACCCTATGTGCTGGGACGGGCTCAAGGAGGGTACACAGGTTGAGTTCGCGGTTGGCACGAACAAGAGAGGGCCGTGCGCGGTGGATGTCTGCCCCTCGACCGCCGCGCCGCATCGTGTGCAAGGCGTTGGAAATAGAAGCAGCTGAACAACACGCTTGGTGAGTTCTTCGGGCGAGAGGCCCAGAAGCGTTCTTCCCAGAGCCGTTCCGCCACCACCGCCGGTTCCCTTCCGTTGTTAACTTGGGCGGGTACCCCCAATGCCGGAAAGCGAATTGCGCCACGACAGACGGGTACCCAGGCACCTCGCCTTTAGGCACCTGGCAGACCACCCAACTCAACCAAACAGCCCTGGAACAAGATCACTTCCCGCAAGCGATCTTCGATCCAAGATCCCCGCGCAGCGAGCTCCAATGGGAGGCGAACCAACTCCCGAATTCGCGAAGACTCGGCACGGACCCAACTCATCACGCCACGCTTTGCGCAGCTTTTTTCGCCTCCGCGGAATCGTAGCTTTCGCCGTAAATTGCCGGCACCTTGCCGCCCATCGGGCGCAGGTAAGTGGACAACTGGCCGCGATGATGAACGGCGTGGAGCAGCCCAAGCTGCAGAAAAACATAAGCAGGATGCTGGAACCTTCCCCGGAAATCAATCATCCTTGTCAGTTCTTCCCCCGAAAGCTGGCCAACCGCTTCGAGGTTCTTCGCGTGCTCCGTTGCATACCACTCCGCCACCTCCTGCGGCGTGATCAAATCTTCCGGAACCTTCACGCTGCCGGGCACAAACTCGCCCTCAATCACTGTTTTCAAAAAGAGATTGTCGGCGCCGGCGATGTGCCGCAGCAGTTCGTTGGCTGTCTTTGCGTGTGGGTCGGGCCGGTAATCGAGATGGGCATTGGGAACGGCGGCAAGCACCGATCTGGTGGTACGGCTCTCGTTCTTGAGCATGCCCAGAAGCACATTGTGGACAAACAGGTGCGCTTGTTCCGCAGTCATTTCGCTCACGGATCTTCTCCTCTGAATTTTCGATGGATGCAAGCGGTGTCTCGCGCAACCGCTGCGCATTGGATGCGTTGCGGCAATATTGGTCGCAGATTGCAATCCGAGGATGCCGGACTTACTGCCCCGGCGGCCGCATGTTGTAGAGGAACAGCGCGCGCAGCTCGATGTACGGACCGGTGAAAGCGCTGGGCAGCGGCGGATAGCTCGATCCGGTAATCGCGCCCCAGGCAGCACGGTCCAGGGCAACGTCGCCGGAGGAGCCTTCCAGCACCATGCTTCCCGGAAGTACGCGCCCATCGCGCCCAACCTTGAAGCGGATCATCACCTGCCCCGACTTGCTGATCGGCGGGTTCACCTCATCAGGAATCAGCGGATCCCACGTGTGCTCGGTGTCGTAATACCAGGCGCGCAGCCAGTAGCTGAAGTCCACGCCCTGCGTGTTGGAAAGAATCTGCACGCCGCCGCCCGTGGCGCCGGGGTGCATGGCCAGGCCGCCGGGAACAGGAGCGCTGATCCCGCCGGAGTTGCGCCCGTTCATGGCGTTGCGCATCGCCCGCTGCAACTGCTGCGAGGGATCTCCCTGGGTCATGGCCAGAAAATTGGGCTTGGCCGGAACCGGGGCCGGCTTCGGCGCCTCAACCTGCGCCTTCGGGCTGGGAGGAATCGGCTGCGTCGGCTGCGGCTTCACCTCGGGAGCCTTCTCCACGACTTCCGGCGGCGGCTCCGGAGACTGAACCGGCGCCTTTTCCGCCGGCGCCGGCGGCGGATTGTTCAGCGCTTCCAGCGTCTTCTTGTCCACAGGCGGCAGCGGTTTCGGCTTCACCTTGGGCAGCTCATGCAGGGCCGGCGGCGCGTTCAGGTAGGTAAGTTCCTTCTGCTTGATAACGTCAAAGGGGTTAATGACCCGCGGCTGCTTGAATACATACCGGGGAATCCAGGTAATGGCTGACAGCAGCAACAAGTGGATCAGAATGGCAAGCCAGATTCCCTCGCGAAGGCGGGACCAGCGGCGCTCGTCCTCGAGCTCGCTGATCATCTCCAACAGTTCGTGGGTGTTGTAGTCCACCCAGCGCGAACTGCGGCCGGCCGGAGAGTACGCCTCAGCCTCGGCAGGGGGCTGCTCAAGGGCCAGTGCCACCTCTTCGGCCCTGCCTGCGTCCTGGTTGGTCTCGTCCGGACCCCCGGGCTCGTTCAGATTGGTTGGCGCTTCATGAATAGGCATTCTTTGCCGGGGAGCCACTCCGGACGCAACCGCCGACCCGGCCCCACTTCAGATCCTTCCTATCTATTCTCTCTCATTCCCTCAAAACGGCAAACGGAACCCGCGCTGCGCCCCAGTGCAACATCGCTCCGCCTGCCGCTTCCGGCTCGGCGGTCTGTGCAGATGACCCGTACAATAATCCTTTGGGTATGGACGGATGAGGCGCCGGAAAGGGACAGCGATTGAAGTACTTTTTTGCGGGAATTCTCTTCGAGTGGAAGCATGTGATCATGCCGGCTCTGGTGAAGCTGGGCTTCGTCGGCGCAGGCGTGATCGGACTGGCTGACTCGGCCGCCATTCCCGTCCCCATTGACGCCATCCTCGCCGTCTACGTGTGGGAGGACAAGACCCATTTCTGGGCCTATTGCGTCCTTGCCGCCCTCGGCTCCGCCATCGGTGGCCTCGTGCCTTACTGGATCGGCCGCGGCGGCGGCGAGATCTACCTGCACAGGCATGTCAATCACAAGAAATTCGACGACTTGCGTCATCGCTTTGAGAACAAGGAGTTTGCGGCCGTCCTCATCCCCTCCATGCTGCCCCCGCCCACGCCCTGGAAGATCTTCGTGTTCGCCGCCGGCGTCTTTGAGATGCCGGTGCGCTCCTTCCTGCTGGCCGTGTTTCTGGGCAGAGTCATTCGCTGGATGACGCTCGCCCTCCTGGTGCTGGAGCTGGGACCGGGAGCAGTCAGCATGGTGCAGCATCACGCGCGCGCAGTTTTGGCCGTGGCTGGGGTGCTGGTGCTATTGGCCATCGGCTGGTGGTGGATACGCAAAAGGCGCCGCGCGAAAAAGCGCAGCGAACAGGGCGAAACTGACCAGCAGTAATCCCATTCGCTGCGCTTCTTCACTCTGCGCCCATCTGTTCAGAGCCAAAGCATGCGGAATCGCATCGGAAGATGTCCTCTGCACAAAAAAGAGGATCCGTGATGC
>JAKAGP010000176.1:4750-5029 GCA_021825785.1 Nitrospirota bacterium | reverse complement strand
GTCCGGCATTTTTTGTTAAACCTCCCTTTTTCTGTTTTTAAAAGCCGTGGCCGCGATGGCCAGCGTGGGTATCGCTATGAAAAGCAGTGTCGAAAGGACGATGAACCAGGACGATATCAATAGCACCGGCCGAAACGCGAGTGCCTTTCCGTATAGGGACTCCATCTGCTCCTGGCTAAGCAGTTTTCGAAGCAGCAGCACCAAGTTGGCGATCCTCTGGGCCGTCAAATAGAGGTAGAGAAAGTTGAACACTATGACGGCCACGAGTGCCTTGGCCAG
>JAKAGP010000176.1:0-4740 GCA_021825785.1 Nitrospirota bacterium | reverse complement strand
CCCGAGGGCCGCCCCGCCAAGCAGGTTTCTTATCATCGATTTGGAGATATTGCCCACGTAGCAGCTTTTGAGCGTGGCCAGGAAGAAACCGTACCCCAAGGTAAAGCCCAGGGCCAGCACAAGGGCGTAAAGCTGGTCGAAGAGGGTGGGCGATGCGTCCCCGAAGATAGGGATTATTCTTTCTATCACCCCGATGGCAAAGGGGGTCAGGAGGGCCACTATCAGCCCGCTCAAGAAGGAGCTTTTCATGCCCACGACCATCATGTCCAGCCGGTCCTTGATCGAAAAGAACATGGGGTTGATTCCCTCCACGGTCTCCGCCTCCATGGCGGACATGTTCTGGATTTCCTTTATGGCGTCCAGGAGGCTTTTAGGCTTTTCAAGGAAGCCCTGGTTGACAATTACCTGGTCGCCGGTTTTGTCGGCCAAGGTTTTACCTCCTCACCTGAAAATCTCCCGGAGACCGCCTATATAGGCCGTTGCGATCGCCAGGAGGAAAAAAACTATAAAAATCTGTACGTTCTGCCTCCTGGCCATGAAGTAAAACGAGAGAGCCAGGAAGCAGACCGATATCAGCCTAGCCCAGAAGCCGGAGAGGATGGTTTCAAACAGCCTGCCCCAAAAGGAGACGTACTCCTGCTGGGTGAAATACCGTAGCGGGTCCAGGTACCTGAAAAAATCCATAATTTGTCCCTCTATAGTGATATACGCCGGGGGCAACTTTTGATTGGCAAAGAAGTGGATAAAAATGTCATCATTTATTAATATATAGATACAATATTATCCGAAACCAAGGAAAGGACATGACACCAACAGTCGAGAAAGCTGTCGAGCTCATCAGGCAAATGGGAGGGACGATCCGCACCTCGGAGGCGATTCGTAAGGGCGTCCACCCCAGAGCGCTGTATGCGCTTCGCGACCGCGGCACACTTGATCAGATCACGCGTGGCGTCTATAGACTGGCGGAGCTCGCCGCCGTATCCAGTCCCGATCTCGTGACCGTGGCGTCAAGAGCGCCGCATGCCGTGATCTGTCTGATTTCCGCGCTTGCTTTCCACAATCTCACCACGCAGGTCCCTCACGAGGTCTCGATCGCCATCGCGCGGGGCTCCCGCATCCCGCGGATTCATTATCCGCCGGTTGCCGTGCACAAGTTTGATCCTGAAAGCTTTAAGGCCGGAATAGAGGATCATAGCATTGATGGGGTAAAGGTGCGCATCTACAGCCCGGAAAAGACCCTGGCGGACTGCTTCAAATTCCGAAACAAAATCGGGATGGACGTGGTCCTGGAGGCGCTGAAGCTTTACAAGGAACGGAAGCAATTCGATTCGGCCGGACTGCTGAAATACGCCGGAATCTGCCGCATTGAGAAGGTGATGAAGCCCTATCTGGAGGCGATGGCATGAAATCATTAACCTTGACCTTTCTTTTTTATCATTGATAAACTCTTAAAGGAAGGAGGTTTAGTTATGGGAAAGGCACTTGTCAAGGCTTCGGACCAGGCGCGCATTAGCGCGAAGCTTCTTCGCTATGCCAAAGAGCAGGGGCGCACCGATATTGGGTTAAAGGATATACGGAAAAGTCTTTCAGGCATCGGTGTTTCTCTTTCCAAACGGGTCATAGAGGGCAGGGAAACGCGATAGCGAATGCCCTTCTTTGTAGACACCAGCGCTCTCTTTAAGAGATACCAGCCGGAAAAAGGAAGTGCGCTGGTTACCCGAGTCCTCGAAGACCGCAACCAACAGCTTTACATATCTTCTATTACTATCATTGAGATTGTGTCCAATCTGAAGCGTCTTTTCGAGGTCGATAAAATCACCACGGGAAGCCAGTTTCATCAGCAGCGCGATTTTTTTTATAAAGACGTCGTTGAGCTTGGCGTTACAATCCTTGACGTGACGGCGGAAGATGTTATAAAAGCCGACGACCTCATATTGAAAAGATACATGAAACCGGTAGACAGCATTCAGCTTGCGATCGCGCTGAACATGAAGCGCGATGACATTACATTTGTTTCCTCAGACCACAGACTCTGTAAAATTGCAGCTGAGGAAGGGCTGGAAATTCTGACTCCGTAGGTTTAGCCGCATGCCTCTCCATCATAGTCCTTCGAGGAGCTTCGACAACGATAATCCCAGGGCTTTAGCCAGTTTTTTTAGAGAAGTAATCGTCGGATTTCTCTCGCCTCTTTCCAGGCCCCCGATATAATTCCTGTGCAAGCCGGACAATTCGGCCAACTCTTCTTGCGTAAGATCAGCCGTAATTCTAAAGTTTTTAAGCTGCTTTCCGAATTTTCTTAAAAATATATTATCCATAAGAAGATATTTTTGTGGCTCGGCCCAGCCATTGTCTACACACTATGAGTGTGATTTTTGTTATAATGCAACTGATAAAAAGGCGGAGAACCGGGAAAGGAGTAGATGAAATAATGACCTCCCAGATAAGGAAATACAGGAAACATATTCTGCTGGTAGATGATAGGGAGTATCTCCTGCAAAGCATGGCAGAGGGGTTGGAGGCTGTTGATGGCGACTTTGAAATACATACCGCTGGAAATGGCAGGAAGGCCCTTGAAATACTCAAAGCCAGCCACAAAATAGACCTCCTGGTTACCGATTTGGAGATGCCGGTGATGGACGGATTCGAGCTTCTGGCCGTTGTAAAACAGGAGTTTCCAGCATTGCCGGCCATCATTATTACCGGTCACATTACCCCGAAAATCAAAGAACGGATCAAGGCAATCGGAGATTACCTTTGCATCGAGAAACCAATCGGGTTCAAGGAACTCCGGCGAAGAATAATAGATGAACTCAGAATCCACTCCAAACCGGAAGAAAAAAGGCCTAAATAACCCATGGGGAAATTGAAAATGCTCAAAAGCGAGAAATCAATCGGGGAGCTTATCAGGCAAATGAGGAAATCTTCCGGTTTGTCTCAGATGCAGCTTGCGGAGAAGGTCGGGATTTCATATCAGCAGGTGCAGAAATACGAGAAAGGGGTGAACAAGCTCAGTCTTTCGAGACTGAAGCAGATATCGGGGGCGCTGGGCGTGCCCGCAAGTCTTTTCCTGGATGAAGAAGATCCGCTCATGTCCGGGGAGCAAACAGGTATAAGTAAAGCCAAACTGACCGGCCTTTTGAACGATGAGGCCAGGCTTCTTATGCTTTTTAGAAAGGTCCACAGCAAGAAGCTGAAACATGGCTTCATAGAGATACTTGAAGATGTCGTAAATATATCGAATGGCAGAAAAAACTAACTGCCAAATATTGTCGGCAATTCCTTTCGATTGATCATATCCTGAGATAAATCCTTTTCAACCGCGCGCTTTTCTTTAATTGCTTATGCAACATTTATGTTGTATAATGGACAATGACAGGCAAGCAGCTTATCAAACTGCTGCAAGAGATGGGATGGCGACTGGACAGAATAGAAGGCAGTCATCACATACTCGGAAAGGGTGATAAGACCTTGTCCGTGCCTGTTCACAGCTCAAAGGATTTGGGAAAAGGCTTGTTGCACGCACTGATGAAGCAAGGGGGTTTGAAATGATTTTAAGCTATCCGGCGAAGATAAGATATCACATGGAGGATAAGGCATATCTGGTGGAGTTTCCCGATCTGCCGGGTTGCCTTACGGAAGGCGAAACCATGGATGATGCAAAGCAGAATGCAAAGGAAGCCCTGACAGGGTATCTTGCGTCCATCTTTGAAAGGAATGTCAGGATTCCCGAGCCCTCCGACATTAAAGGCAAAAGCATTTATCATATCGAACCCGAGCCGGAAGTAGCGGTCCCTGTCATCCTCAGAAAGCTCAGGGAAACCAGAAAGCTCACTCAGAGCGATATCGCTAAACTCCTTGGAATTTCCTATCAGGCTTATCAGAGACTGGAAAAACCGGGCAAAAGCAATCCGACAATCAAGACCCTTGAGCGACTGGCCAAGGTTTTCAACAAAGATTTGCGGCTTGAATTCGCATAAGGCCCTTTAGTCAAAATTTATCCATGAATCTTCGGCTGCACATCCTCAATCTCTTTTATCTTGCCAGCCTTCAGGCCCTCGAAATATGACACAGTTTCCCCGAAGGCCTCGACGTTAAAGGGCGTATAGTAAAAACTGTTTTCCCGGCCATCCCGCATCCGGACGATAAACGGCCCGCCGAAAAAGCCGTCCTTGATAAGCCCGCGCGCGATGGCGTCTTTCTCCCGCCGAAGAAGACAGACGACCGAATGGAGGATGTTCCTCTTTAGCTCCTTGTCCGAGTCCATGAGGGCGATATCCGGGTCGCCCTTGCCGAGTTTCTTGGCCGCCTCCTCAAGCACGCCCGCCTGGAAATACACATGCCCATCCGGCATCGAGAAAGCGCTCCACCGGTGGCCGTCAAGCCGGTTGATAAAAGGTTTCAGCTCCGCCAGGAACCGTTCGGCATCGAACCATGGAAGAGGGACCTCCTTCAACTTGACCTTCTCCTTTTCTTTCTTGGCGTGGGTGATAAAGACGCTGTCTTTTTCGGCCGGGTCCGCTTCCGCTTTCGGGGCCGGCTGAAGAGTCTTCTCCGGTCTCCCAGGCTCCAGACTGGCCCCGCCCTCTGCAGGATGCTCCTGGATGTTCTTTGCAATCTCTGTTCGCCTGGCATCCTGGTCCGCTTCCTTGAGCTTTTCTCCAAGCAGCCCCTTTGGGTACCTGTGGTGGTCGACAATGGCCTTATTGACCTCGTCCTTATAAGGAAGCCCTGCGTAACCTG
>JAKAGP010000175.1 GCA_021825785.1 Nitrospirota bacterium | reverse complement strand
CGCTTGCTTCCTCTCTCAAGAACCGGGCGGATATCGGCCCACGCTGATAATTTTAACGGTTATTTCCGGGACAGGACACTGGCCTGTCCGCTGCAGGAACGTGATTGCGCAGGAATTCCTAAAGAGTTTTTATAATAGCGCATGGACACCGTCGAGAAACTCCGGGTGCTATCCCGCGATTCCAGGTATGACCTTGCATGCGCCTGCGGGGGAGGCCGGGATGAGCACCGCAGGAGGGGGGGCGACGGCAGATGGCTCTATCCCGTGGCCCTGCCAGGCGGCGGCTACACCGTCCTGCTGAAAACCCTGCTTTCAAACGCCTGCTCCAACGACTGCAAGTACTGCCCCCTTCGGGCCGAGGCCGATTTCAAGCGCTGCTCGCTCGGCCCCGATGAGGTGGCGCGGTCGTTCATGGAATATCTCAGGCGGAGGATGGCCTTCGGGGTGTTTTTAAGCTCCGCCGTCATGGGCAGCGCGGATTCGACGATGGCGAGGATAAACGGGGCCGCCCGCATCCTGCGAGGGAAATACGGGTTCAGGGGGTATATCCATCTGAAGGTCATACCGGGCGCCTCCGATGCCGCCATAGAGGAGGCGCTGTCGCTGGCAACCGCGGTTTCCCTGAACATAGAGACCCCCGGCGAGCGCCATTTCGCCACCCTGTCAGGAAAGAAGGATTTCACCAGGGACATCATTCGCCCTCTGCAACTGATGAGCAGGCTTACGGGCAGGGGGATGAGGTTTTCCCGCGTCAAATGCACCACGCAGTTCATAGTCGGGGCGGCCGGTGAGACCGACCGGGAGATAATGGACTACGTCTACGGGGTCTATAAGGGCCTGAAATTCAAGCGCGTCTATTTTTCGGCCTACCAGAAGGGGTCAGGCGCCCCCGATATTGCAGGGGAAAAGCGCGCGGAGACCTTTCCAAACGAAGTTTTCATCCGCGAGCACCGGCTCTACCAGGCGGACTTCCTTGCCAGGAAATACGGTTTTGCCAAAGACGATATCGTCTTCGGGGCCGATGGGAACCTTTGCCTGGACAAGGACCCAAAAGAGGTCTGGGCGGATGTTCATCCCGAATATTTTCCAGTCAGGATAAACAGCGCCGGGAGGGAGGAACTCCTGAGGGTGCCTGGCCTCGGGCCTGAGACCGTAAAGCTGATACTGGCGGCCAGGCGTGAGGGGAAAATACGGCGCCTGGAGGACCTGGGGGTCAGGGGCAGGAGGCTCCAGAAGGCCGCAGGTTATCTGATTTACGAATAAAAAGTCATCAATTGGCTGCAGATCCGGGAAAGGGCGTCAGTTTTTCTGGATGTCTTCTTTCAATCGCTCGGTCTCGGGGGAAGGGGAAACGCCGAAGGCGGACGAAAGCTCCTGCCTGCAGCGCTCATAGGCGGACAGGGCATCGGGCCTCCTGCCCATCCTGCTGTAGCAGGTCATAAGGCCGCGGTACAGATCTTCGGCGAGGGCGTCGGCCTCGAGTCCCCTGTGGATGAGTTCCACCGCTTTTTCCGGGTTTGCCGTTTTCTCATAATGGCCGGCGAGGGTCCTTATGCACGAGAGGAATCTGCTTTTTATTCGCTCGCGGGCGGAGACAGACCATGGTTTATCGTCGGCCGGCAGGAAATGCCCTGCATAAAGCGGCAGGGCGCTCTCGATGGATTTGATCTGCGGGGATTGAGGAAGTCTCAGCGCGTTTTCCACTATGCATTCAAAGGCCCATATGTCCACCCAGCAGCATCTCCGGTCCAGTGTCACCCTGCCGTCCTGAAGCTGGATGGCCTTCTCATTGCCTGTCAGCCTGCGCAGACGGTGCAGGGTGGTGCTGAACGATGCATGCGCGGTATTGCCTTCGGCCTCCGGCCACAGGGCATCGGACAACCGCTCCTCCGATACCGCCTTTCCGCCATACGAAATCAGGGCCTTCAGCATCTCCAGGGGTTTTTGCTGCACTTTCCCCTTGAAAAGAAGGGGTTTGCCGTCTTTTATCAGCTCGAACCTTCCAAGCGTGTATATCTTCAGCGGCCATGGCCAGTCTTCGATATGCATTGACGTGTCTTCGGGCGCAAGACTCCTCATCCGGATGAGTTCCTTTACGTAACCGGGTTCTATCCCGTTTTGGAGTGCCTTGGCGGAGAGCCTGGACATGACCGCGTTGTCGCACCACCAAAGCGGGCAGTAATAGCCGTGTCTCCTTCCCATGGAAAGGGCTTCCCGGAGCAGTTCCATGCCCTCCTTCTCCTGCCCGCCGTCAAGGGCGAATTGCGCCATCGCGAGCCTGCAGCCAAATTCAAGGACTGTGCTGCCCGCCTGCACCGCGAGGCGGAGCGTCCATTCCAGGTATTGCCGCGCCCTGGCATTTTTGAGCGCGTGCAGCACCTGCGCCATTGCATACCGCATGAGTATTCCGGGAAATACATAACCCGTATCCCCGGACAGTTTCAGGCCGGAGCCGATGGCGCTGAATGCGGCCGGGAAATCCCCCATGAGAAATTGATATGAGCAGTTCATGAAGTGATACTGGACATGCAGTTCCTTGCGGACCGGGATGAGCATTGCGCCCATTTTTTCCAGGTATTGCCGGGCCTTTGCCATGTCCCCCTTCATCAGGGAGCCGTAGATTCCAAGGGCGTAAAGCATATGGTCCCAGAAGTGCAGGCCTGTTTTTGCTCCGAATTCAAGGGCCCCGGAGATTCTCCTGTCCGCTTCTTCAAGGCTTGACAAGTCCCATAGATGCCTGCCGGCGTGCGTGACATCCGACAAAAGCTGAAACATCTGGGACGCGGCAGATGAAGACCTCAGTCCCCTGGCTTGTTCGATCAGCGCGTTGCACCGGGTAAAATCTCCGGCCCAGTGGTAGTGGATATTCGCGACTGACAATGCCTGCAGGCCGATGTCCATATCGCCGCTTTGCCCGGCCAGGGCCCAGGCCTTTTCAAAAAAACCGGTTATTTGCGGATGGCCCGGCCTGCGAAATGAAAGCGCCTGGCCGATGGCCGACATGGCGCGCGACTGGACGGATGGGGGCGTTGAGGGCAGCGCCTCCTCGATCCTTTCAAAATATACCGATATCAACCCGTCGAGGGGATGGAAGTCGTCCCATTCAAATATCACGGCTTCGACTATGTAGGACCACGACAAGACCATCCCCAGCCGGCCGCCTGTTTCCGTGAACCGCGCAAAGGCCCCTTCGAGTTCCGTGCGGGCCGCGGAGAAATTGTATCCCATGAGGCTCATCCCCAGCCAATAGAGGAGCCAGGGGTCGGACTCCAGCACATTTGGGGGCATGCCGCGCAGCCATCCTTCAAGCGTAATGTTTCTGCCCTGCTTAAGAAGTGATGGGGCGTGGCCCAGGACCAGCGGGACAAGCCTCTCCCAGTTCTTCGTTTCCCGGTAGGCGGAGGCGGCGTCCTCGATCTGGCCGGCTTCTTCCAGCACCGAAGCCGAGCGGTTCTGCAGGAGACGGATCTCCCCGGAGCCGGCCGATTCCCTCAACCGGGCAAGCAAAAACTCCCGGAAGAGCGAATGGTACCTGTATGCCGGCTCCCCCGTCTGGCGTTTTTCCGTGAAAAAATGGTTACGGCTCAGCTCCGACAACAGGCGGCCCGCGCGCCTGCTGCCGGTCAATTTCCCGGCCATGGAGGCGGTCATTTCCGGAAGCAATGCGGTCCTGATGAGGAAACTCTGCGTTTCCTTATCCATTTTCCCGAGGGTTTCGCCTGCGAAATAATCGAATACGGCCTTTTGAGAAAGTTCCGGCAGCCTGTTTATCAGCTCAGGCGCGATTTCCCCATACCTTGCGCGCTCCAGAAGGAGCATCAATCCGGCAATCCAGCCCTGGGTCTTGTGATATACCCCGGAGATGATATCGTCCGCAATCCCTCTCGGACCATGCAGCCTGATGATTTCCTTGTACTCCTGCTGCGTAAATCTGATTTCATCCCATCCAAGCGTAATAACCTTGCCGGCCGCCCTCAGGCGCGCGAACCCGGCCGGAGGCTCGCTCCGGCTGATTATAATCGCGCGTATGCCTTTGCGCGCCGCGCCTTCTCCGGGCCATTCCGGGAGGGCCGAAAGGCCCTCCAGCATCACTTCATGGAACGCCGATTCAGGCGGCACGTCCTGATAGTTGTCAAATACAAGGACGAAAGGCGGCTTTAATCTGATGAAGAGTCCCTCAAAATACCTCTTTGAAAAGACGGGCACGCCAAACGCATATTCAGGGGTCAGAAGAGGCATGGGCCTTTTGTGCCCCGAGGCCGCTTTTTTGGCCGCGAGCCCCATGTAATAGAAGAAGGTGGAGACATCCGTGTCTCCCCCGTCGATCCGATACCAGAGGCAGGGGAGCCCGGAGGTCTCGATATAGCTTGAAACCAGAGTCGTTTTACCCGATCCGGGGGGGCCGGTTATCCAGACAAGATTGTTATCGCTGCGGGCAAGCCTGCGGAACAATCCCCGGCGGTAGAAGGTACCTTTTGTGCCCGGCCGCGTTATCTTGGTTATCGGGGCATTGTTTTTCATTTGCAATTAAAACAAAGAGCAATTAAAACAAAGATTTAAAAAAAGGTATTTTACAGTTTCAACAGTGAAGTTGCAAACGATTTTCCCTCCGCCGGTTAAGCGCCATATGACACTTGCATTGCAACCCGCGTGAGTTATTTCACGCAAGGATTCCCTTTTAAAAACCTTTAAGTTTAAAAATCAAAATACAATTCATAAATAACTTACTAAATATAAATATTTTGTTATAGCATCTACAATCTGGAGTAGAAATTGCGATTCTTCAAGGATTTGGAGAGTGCGATTTTCGTAAATGCTCTTTGAGGAAGGAGGAGCGAAATGCCAAGCCGAAAGTAACCGGCGCCGTCTGTGTACACCCCTGTTAATTAAGGCAGGGACAAGTTTTTTAAAAGGGAGCAGGAGGGGGAATTGGCCGGCGCAATGGATTCCGGACATATCCGGGACGGCAAAAAAACGCTGGCAATAAAATCTTCATCAGAGGGAGTTAATGCCATGAAAAGATGGCTGGCGATTTTAA
>JAKAGP010000174.1 GCA_021825785.1 Nitrospirota bacterium | reverse complement strand
ATCTGCACGTCCAGCCTCACTTCAATCCCACCACCCCCTTTCCACTCTCATCACAATCCTTTCCACTCCTATCGTAAACCCTTTCATCATTTTCCAATATCATAACAATCTTTTCCATTCATATCATATTCTTTTCCTTCGTTTTCTACTTATCCCATAATCACTTTCTTCTCTCATTAAAACCTAATAGTTTCCAATAGTTAAATAAACTACGTTGCGCAACGGAAGGTTTCTGGGGAAGGGAATCCCGAGTCAAGCCTGAGAAGCCGAGCCAAGGGACCCGGAGGGGACCGGTAGGCCCAAGGTAAGCTAAGGTGAGGCCCGGGACTCAATAGCCCGCCAGAGGTCAATCCCTGGCCAATCAAGGCTCACCCTGCCGACCCCAGAGGGTTGCGATTTGGCCCGGGAGGGATTTGGATTTTCCCCTAGGTTTTTGGGGGTATGTCCGAAGGACTCTGAGCAATCCAAAGGATTGCTAGTCCGAAATAAAATCAGAAAAGGGCTTGCGTTGCTCATCAGAAAAGGGCTTGCGTTGCTCAAAGGGTTGAGTTAGGTTCGGGAAGTCGCCGGGACACAGAGTCTCGGACCCGTTGGAAAGGCGGGGCAAGCGGCATATAGCCGCCAATGTAGGGCTACCTGGACTTAACCAGGCTTCGCCGACCCAAGGATGAATGAATCCGAGGGGGCTCAAAAAAGAGCTTGACGGAGAACCGAGGAAAGGTTAAGGTAGCTGTGCTGGGCCCGAAAGGGTCGGGGTTTCCTCACTGAGGTTGAACCCCTGGTGATCCGAATAGCAGGCGAATCAAATAAGCCTGCCCAATCAAGGTGTATGGCCCGCCGTCGGGTGGAACGAGCCTCCCCATGATTGGATCCGGACCCTCGGGGAGATAAACTCCCCTCGGTAAGCCTTCCAGGCTCACCCGAACCAAGGGACCGTTTTGACCCTTCCCCGGCTTATCCAAACTGGGGCAATCCTGAAAGCGGATTGATAGTAAATAAGGGCAAAGCAAGCCGGATAATAAGGACTATTCAGAATCCCCCAAAGGGATCGGTAGTCAACCCGCTTTCCGAAAGGACAAGCGGCCCTAGAAATAGTCTCCTCGGTTGATCCTGGGGAGAATCTAAAGCCGAAAGGCGTGGGGCAAGTGGGCTGATGAATCGTGGGAATAGTCCGCAAAGCTACCCCTGGGAAACCTAACGGAAGGTGGAAATGGGGATAGATGGCAGGCACGGTAAATAGCGCCGTGCTGGGTCCGTAGCCGAAAGGAACATGGCTCCCGCAAGGGGGCTGGCAAAATATCTCGACGGGGGACAACCCTCGGGATACCAGGATTGGCTACCTCCACAGCTTGCTAGGTTTCTTGGACACTCTTACGGGTGTCTGGGGAAATGCCTAGTTGACAAGGCCCCGTCTTCTGGACGGGGATAGGGTTCGGTTCTTAGGAATCGGACCGGGGTAGAGAATCCAGGTTTAGATATGGCCGACATTCTAGGATTCATCCTGGGATCGTTCCGAGTGGTTCTTATGACGGGGAGCGCCAAGCAACTCACGGCCAAGTGTCTGCCATAACGGAGAATCTCCCGATTCCCCAGCCCACAAGTCAATATGACAACGTGGGTTCCTAAGTTTCGCCTGAGAAGGTGAGGCAAGGTAAGACTGGACAAGTTCAATCCAGCCGGGTTAAATACGGGGGAGGTGAGATTCTCTAAGAGATCCAATCATAGTGGATGCCGAACCTAACGGCCTGGGAAAGGTTGAGTTAGGGGGAAACGGCACCTCATAAAACCTTTTGGATGAATCTCTCTGCGGGATTCAACATAAGGATCAAAAACAAGGGTGCCTGAGTATGAAGCTATGGGAGGATCTAAAAGGGTTGAGCCATCCGGGCCTGAAAGGGATTGGATGGTTCCCCTTGTTTAGTCCTTATACATCCCAGTAAATCGTGGTATGCTAACTTGGCCGGGGGTTGATTGGCTCGGTTGGTTCCCTTCGTGTGGGGAAGTGTATGAGGATTAAACAAGGCGAGGGTCTGGAAGCCTCTTAGAGAGGTTTTTAGGTTCTAACCTATCCAACCTCAGGGATTGGATGAAAACGATTCCTAGGGGCCGTGGATGCGTGGGAATCATAATAATCCTGAAAAGGAGAAACAAGCCATGGCGAAACTAGTCCATATTGCCGATCCGTTTGACGGGTCGGCGCAATGTGGGGATCGTGAAGGTTTCCATACATTGACATTCATTGCCACTTGTCCGTCGTGTCTGAAAAGGTGTCCGACCTATAACGACGATAAGACGGAATACCTCAACCAAGAATCGGCCGAGATGTTTCACCGCCGAAGAGGTTTGAGTTGATTACTGCGCATCACAAAATCCTTCTCTGAAAAATCCTGATTTCACCCAGGACGGATTTGGATTTTCTTCGAGAAAAACGATACTTCGGCCCCCAGGCCGGAAAGGTTAAAAATCATGGCGGACCTATGGAGATTCAGGTGCGGGCCACATGGCACGATTCTGGCCAAAAACTTGGGTGTGCGGCACTCATGGCCGGATAGTGCCATTGCCCATAATGTCTATGCCGATTTGGCGTCCCAAAAAGTTCTGGACTTGGTTCTTGACTGGGCCAAAACCAATAGCTCCTACATAAGCCGGCCCACGTATACTGAAGAAGGGCTGTTTCTGATCCTGGAAAATTGCGAAACGCAAACAGGACCGTTCTAAAACCTCGCCAGACAAGGCTTGCCAGGTTGGGAATTAGGCGTCAAACTTGGTTCCTAAAAGTTAATCCTTGAACTTGCCTTCCTACTTGACAACGTCAGTAGACGTGCTTATACTTCCTTATTATTTCTTGCGTTGCAGTTTGACATGGGCCCATAATCTTCAGCGGGCCGAATGACCATTCTGAGAACATATCTCCCCCTCGGATGTGTTCCTGGGATTGTGGCCCCATATCAGATTGCAAAACATTTCACTCACTGAGAGAACTGAGGTGGTTAGATGAAAATCATCATCATGCAGGGACTTCCGGGTTCGGGGAAATCCACCTGGATCAAGGAGAATCACCCCAACGCTGTGGTTTGCTCTGCTGACCACTACTTCACGGATCCGAAAACGGGTGAATACAAGTTTAATCCGGCGGAGATTGGTGAGGCTCACGAAGCTTGTTTCCGAAGTTTCCTGGACTGTTTGAATACCAGAGATGGCTTCGCCGTAGCTACGTATAATGATATCGTAGTGGATAATACCAATCTCTCCCTTTGGGAAATGTATCCATATATCTCGGTTGCGCTTGTCCATGGCTATCCCGTGGAAGTGGTGCGGATTTGTGCTGACCCGGAGGTCTGTGCAAGTCGGAATGTTCACGGTGTTCCCCGAGAGACGATTCTCCGGATGGCTGGCCGAATGGAAAAGCCTCTGAAGTTTTGGGAGTGTTCTTTCCGGGAGGTTCAGTATTATCGTGGGGTTGGATACGTGAACGAAAAGGGAGAGGTTGACAAGGTATGAAAACGATTCTGGTGGTTCAGCTTTCAGAGCTGGGACTGTCCGAAAAGAATGAAATTCCCTGGGTTCGGGATTCTTTCATCCGGGGGCCAAGTCTTCAGCAAGGGACCAAAGTTCTCGAAGCTTTGGATAACTTGAGCATCACAGTTTCACCATTCATCCGCAACCTGCTACAGCAGGATTGTACGTGGGTAGAAGTTTACCATACTTTCGAGTTTTGATTTTTCATATGCCGGGGATCAGGATTGGTCCCTGGAAATGAGCAATCAAATTGTGTCAAAATTGTGTCAAAATAGACACATAAACTTCTGTGGAGGATTTATGCAAGTTCAGACTACCAAGGTTAATGAAGTTTCTGTCATGGCGGCCACTCTTGGTTTTAAGTTGGTCCCCATGTTTGAGATAAAAAACGAAGCAAGGGTCCGTAAGCTTTGCGGATGGATTCAAAAGGCTTTGAATGGCGATTGCGTGGTCCCTCCAAATCTTTTGGGATTTCGCTTCCGATATAAGGATGCCAAAGAAGTTTCTTGCAATTTCCTTCTACACGCTTGTTTGTTGGAGGCTGCGGCCGAGCATTCTTCTGAGGATCTGGGTAGTTTTTACGTATGGGAGTTAAGGGAAGCTTTTAAGCGTATGCGGATTGAACACTCTTCCCTAAGCTACAATCTTTGGTTTGGGAATAAGAGAGAAACCCTAGTAACCGATGACGACGGGGACCGATGGGTGGTTATCCACAAAAATTCGCTTCTATCCTTGCTTCGGATTTGTCAAACCGAGGCCGCTAATCATGGCGGAAAAAAGACCGAGCAAGGTAAGAAGTATATTCAATATGTAGGCCAACTGACCAAAATGCTCAAACACGACTGGTCAAATTAAGGCTTGACATATTGGGGAGAAGCTGTTATGGTTTCTCCTTAAAAGTCAGTTCTTAACGGAGGATATATGAAATGGACATCAAGACGCTTCGGCAGGTGTGTAAGAGCCACAATGTAGTCCCACCATTCCCCTGGGATGAGGAAAAATCCTTGAAGGATGCTGCGAGGCTTATTGCAGCAATGCAATGGATTGCTTCGTGGCGGAGGTAAAAAGAGCTTTGGTTCGGGAAATGGTTTCCCGAATCGGGACCATGGTGATCATATATAACTCACCTTAATGAGGTGGCATATGAATGGCACTTAACGGTTAGATAACCTTTTGAGTTTGTAGATGATGTTTTGAGATAAAAGCCTGTGTTTGGATAAAAACCCTGGAGGGCCAAACAAATGGGTAAACGGATGCGGGTTGTCCCCGCCAAGGGTCTTTCAGACTCTTAATCGATTTGTGGTTCTCTAAAAATAGATAAGTGTAAAGTGTGTGAGGGAATGTGGGTTAAAATCCGCGGCTTGCCGTTGGTCTCACATTTCCGTTAACGGGTGTTTGTCCAGAATGGAGCTGGGCCGGCAAAGCCGATTTGCGGCAGCGCCGGTGCAAAGGTACATAGTTGGGTTGATTGACCCTATCCCCAAAATAGTGGAAACTAAAGTCTGTTGGTAGCTGGCTTTAGATAACCGCGGATAA
>JAKAGP010000173.1 GCA_021825785.1 Nitrospirota bacterium | reverse complement strand
ATTTGATGTCTCATTGAGATATAAAAAATAGCTTAACGAGAGAAATACTATAAATAACGGCGGTAGAATAAGTAGCCTGTATTTGCGCATTTTCCAAGACCCCGATGAATTTGATGTCAGTTTTTAAAAAAAAGGAGGTGATCAGCTTTCCCTGGTTTTCTCATTTCTATGGGTATATCTTATGACCGTTGCCTTTTCCAGTGTGATCATCCCCCCTCCGTTCATGAGTTCGTCTATCCTTGGCATGATCGCATCGAGCTTTTCCTGCGCATCAACCACTTCAACGATTATTGGCAGGTCGATGGAAAGCCTTAGTATCTTGTCCGTATGATAAATACTGTGGGCGCCAAACCCGGCTATGCCCCGTATGACAGTAGCCCCGGCGAACCCCTCTTTTCTGAAGAGTTCAACAAGCGCCTCGTATACCGGCCTGTGCCCGACTTTATCGCTTTCGCCGATAAATATGCGCATGAGCACCTTTTCTCCTGTGAATTTTGTCATCGCGTCCTCCTTATAAGTATCTTGCCGTTTCTATCCCAGCCCATGTGAAGAAAAGGCAGACCAGCACGCTGATAAAAATATTTATCGAGGCGATAAGGAACTCGCCGTCCTCAAGAAGCCTGAATGTCTCGTAGCTGAATGTTGAAAAAGTGGTTAGCCCTCCCAGAAAGCCGATCGTAAGACCTATACGGAGGCTCGGCGATATGAGTTCGCTCCGTATGCTTAATTCCATGACAAGACCTATTACATAAGCGCCTATTATATTGACCGCCAGGGTACCGTACGGAAAACTCCTGCCGAATATATTATAAGCCCAGCCTGAGAGAAAGTAGCGTGAAAGACAACCGAGCGCTCCGAACAAGGCGATATAAAAAATCTGTACAGACATGCTACCTCTCGAAATAAAAAAACCCCTGCTTTTTAGCAGGGGTCATCAGCTTGCATTGCAAGCGGTTAATGGCGGACTCCATCGCCCAAGGCGTTCAGGTTTCGATTAAGTTAACATCTGGTAAAAGCTCAGTCAATACTTCTTCGATATTTTAGATCAGGATAATCCTTGTTGCGCAGAATCTTATCCAGTCTTTAATCCACCCTGAAGCGTTTGGCAAGGAAGTTATGTTCTTGGCTTAAACTCTAACCTGAGCCCGGGACAAGACAGCTGTTTAAGTGGCTGTGCGTCTTGAATGGCTCATAAGAGCTTCGTCAAAAGTAAAGAGTGGCATGTTCGACTTTCTTGCCATTGCGCGCAATATGCAGTCAACGATATCAAGGGAGGATTTTTCGGCGAAAGTGATCAATGCCTCGATAAGCTCGTCTCTGTCGTCATTCGCAACACCTCTGTAATGCAACAACTCCTGGAGTTTTGACGAGGCCTCTTTTTTGGGGATCTTGTAAAATTTTGTCAATACGTATATACCCTCCACAAGAACGCTTTCGAGAATAACGACCGTCTCGTCGCCGGTCCTCACTTTCTCAAAAACTTTCGCAGCTTTTTCATAAAGGCGCGGTTCGTCTCCGAGAAGATACCTGAGTATCGTATTGGTATCAGGCAGTCTTTTTGCCGGATCTTTCACGCGCCACTTCCTCCCATACCGTCTCTCTGAAATCCTTCAAAGGCGCATATCCTTTAGAATAACGGCTTAGAGACCCGCCTACGCTCAAGACGGGTTTCACGACCACCGTACCCTCCACCACCTCGAACTCGACGATATCGGTCTTAAGCAAATCCCTTATCTCTTTTGGGATGGTAGCCTGTCCTTTTGATGTGATTTTAACAGCCTTTGTCGGCATGTCGAACTACTCCTTACATATTAAGATTAGTATTACCTATAAATAATGTAATACTTAATAGAGGGCCTGTCAAGGAATTTTAAAGGCCATTGGGATTTAAAATCCCTTTTTGGAGATATAGCGGTAGAAAAAATTGTATTAATTTTGTAGTAAAATTGGCGGCACTCTTTAGACTCAGTAGCCTTCTTGGACTACCTGGAAAACCTTCCAACCCCCTATTTCATAAGGCAAAACTGGAAATCAAGCCTGATATCAGGGAGTTGCGTTTTTGGGCTTTATTGCCCTCAAAATCCCGTGGCCGCAAGGTCATGCGGGTTCGACGCCCGCCTCCGGCACCAAATTTCTACTTATAAATCAAAGACTTTCAATCACACCTCTCACATCTTCCCGCGCGGGATTTTTTATGCACAGCTACTTTGAATAAATTTTGCTTGGTGGTATTGGGCAACCTTCTTCGAGGCCCTGAGGTCGTCCTGGTTCACGATATTATTCATCGCCATCTCGTCGAAAAAGACCCGGGGCAATCAGGATATATGACGGATCGCAATTCCTTGTATTTCAGTTTATTTTCATGGAACTCTTCTGTTCAGCTTACCTTCTTTGACCGTCCCCCTTCTTCTCAGCCCTGCTTAATTAACGTCTTCGGTCTTGTCGGAAGCGCCACATTTACCTCGTAATCCATCCCGGCCCATCTCTTCTGGCCGATGAAATAGAATGTAAAGCTAACCGTCCCGCCTTCCGGTATCCTTTCAGTAGGAAGGTCCGCGTAATGGACCCCAAGGCCTGAATCCCTTGTCCCGGTGTTCTGGATAGTCTTCCAGTTATCGATACTCCAGTGGATTATGGACGGACATAACAGCTCTACCCTCAAAACTTTTCCTACTGGCATGGAGCGTGTTTTCTGGTTCGGTCTCCACATCACAAGATGAGTCTCAGACTTTGAATTAATGTATTTACAGACCCCTGAGGGTGTGTCGAAGACCCTGCCGTCCTTAAGCGATCTTATAAGCTTTATATACTCGGCATGCGCCCAGACAAGCGGCATCGCTGAGCCTGAAGGCCTTCCGAAAAAAAGCTCCCTTCCCGGGATATCGGGCGAATCCCATACCTGCTCCGGTATTAATCCCCCGTCATTGGCAAAGGAAGAGAGCGCCACCATGAGGTCTTCAGCCTCCCTTTTCCTTCCTGCCGCAAGCTCGTAATGCGCCCTCTCGCCAGTAAGGAGCGGCCATATCCTGCCTACCCCAGTGCCGTCAAAAGGGCTGCCGTCAAGGTGCTCACCGTACCCGTCGTCGTTATACCTGTGCCAGCCCTGGCCAAAAGGTGTATTGACCTTGAGGAGCGCATCAACGACTTTTATCGTATTCAGTATCCTCGGGTCATCGGGAGAACGGAGCCCGAAGCGGACAAGCGCCAGCGCGTCAGGGCTTATGATGTGCCCTGCGGCCTCAGTGCTCTGGCCTATGGGACGGTTCTTTATCGGGACAAAACCCTCGAACGGGGAAGCGGATTCGGCTACCTCCGGGGGCGCTATCCTCACATAATAGCCGTCAACGCCTATGGTGTCCGCAAGCTCTGTCCCGGTGGCGTAGGTCCACTTCTCGACATTTGAATTCCAGATATCTGCGGTCTCCCTCAGGTACGCTCCTATGGCGAATTCCTTATTGAGATCGGCAAGTTCGGCGGCGACCAGTAGAGCTGCTATCTCAACTGCGAGGGTAAAGGGCGAGTACCCAGGGTCCTCCTCCCAACGGTCCTGCTGAGTTACAGGGCCATTTACCGCGATAAATGCGGCTGCCTTCTTTACCATGGGCCAGAGCTTCTGTATATCCTCCTCGGTTATCGCGCCCTCTCTTCTGGCGAGTTCAACAAGAAGGATCGGAAATGCGGTCTCATCGATCTGTACGCCCCTCCAGGAAGGCGTGCCGTCAAGCCACATGTTCTGGGGCCAGTGCCCGTCGGATTCCTGAGTCACCTGCAAGTATTGTATTATCCTTTTCACATCTTCATTCGCCCCTGCCGCAAGGAGACCGCCCGCGGACTCCACCAGGTCCCTCGGCCACACGAGGTGGTAACCTCCAAGTTCATCGTCCCCCTTTATCGTGCCCCAGGGTACCGACAGGCTCGCTATTAGGCCTCCGGGGAAGTTTTCGCCCTCGTGCGCGCGGATTATGGCGGTGGAGACCCTGTACAGGTTATGCTTCCCCGTCCTCGACATATCGATCGGCAGAAGCGTTCTCTGCCAGTCCTGCCATTCCCTTATAAATATTGATTTCGATTTTTCGAACCCGTCGAGCATGCTCGCCCTGGCGCAGTTACCGGCCTCTGCCGGGACGCTCCCGAAGCCGAGCGCGATTATGAATTCCCCTTCACACCCGAGGATGTCTATCTCAGCCGTGAGCGCGACATTGCCGTTTTCCGCCCTCTCGTACTCCCATTCCATCCGCTTGTTCCTGGATATATCCTGCCATCCGTCAGATGCGCCGACGAAGCCGGCGGACATTTTCAGGAAAGGGGCCGAGCAGGCCAGCGCCAGGGCATTATTCTGACGCCGGGCAAAAAGCATCGGGATGCCCTTGTAATCCCCTACCCATGCGGTATTGCCGCTACCCCGGTTGCCGAGATGCGGGGCGAGTATTATATAGAGGTGATAATCTTCAATACCCCCGCGTATAGGCATGAACTTCGCCTTCTGAAAAACAACTTTGCGGGCCGGGTCGGAAAGTATCTCTTTTTCTATTACATAACGGCCCTGGACGCATTTATTCTCGAGACGGAACCCCGGCACCCCTTCAGCGAGATAGTTCATCCTGGAATTCGTATGCCTTTTCTCTTCGGAGAAGAACTCCTTCCCGTCGGTCACGATAAAACCCATGTCGCGCGTACAGGCCTGGTCTACCCTGGGCTGGTATATCTCGTTAAAGATGCCGTGACTTATCGTGTACCAGATGCGGCTCCCCCTTCCAAGGGAAGTCCCAACACCGGTCTTCGCACTCGATGTCCAGCGTGGTGGGATGCCCGGCCAGCCCGGGGCGTATTTCGCCTTTTCTCCCATTATGTCCTCCCAGGTCTATTCCGTTTCCATAACGCCTCTATCTCTTCGAGGCTCTTTCCCTTTGTCTCAGGGACCAGGAAATAGGCAAAAAACCACGACGCGACGCCGATAAGCCCATAAAGCCAGAAGGTCAACGTATCACCGAGCCTCTGAAGGAGCGTTATGAAGGTTATGGCCACAAGGAGATTCGCGGACCAGTTCGCAAGGGTTGCGACCCCCATTGCGGACCC
>JAKAGP010000172.1 GCA_021825785.1 Nitrospirota bacterium | reverse complement strand
TCCGCCCTTCCGCTTACGGACCGGCTGGACTATATCTCTTCCATGTCCAACAATGTTGGCTACGTCATCGCCGTCGAAAAGCTCTTTGGCATAGAGGCCCCGGAAAGGGCCAAATACATCCGCACCATCATGTGCGAAATGACAAGGATATCAAGCCATATAATCTGGTTGGGCACGCATGCCCTGGACATTGGGGCGATGACCGTTTTCCTTTACTCCTTCAGGGAGCGGGAATGGCTGCTGGACCTCTTCGAGATGACCTGCGGAGCCAGGCTCACCGCCAGCTATCCGCGCATAGGGGGGGTAAGAAACGACGTCTCCCAGCAGTTTCTGGACAGTCTTTATGAGTTCACCCAGCAATTCCCCGCCAGGCTGGACGAATACGAGACCCTCATAGACAAAAACCGCATCTGGCTTAAAAGGACAAAGGGCATAGGCGTTATATCCGCCGCGGAGGCCGTAAACTGGGGTCTTACGGGGGCCACTCTCAGGGGTTCCGGCGTGGACTACGACGTGAGAAAAGCCTTCCCTTATGACGTATATGACAAAGTGGAATTCGATGTGCCTCTGGGAGTCCACGGGGACGTTTACGACAGGTACCGCTGCAGGATGGAGGAGCTCCGCCAGTCAAACCGGATAATAAAACAGTGCATCGAGCAGCTGCCAACGGGGCCCATACTTTCTCCCGAGGCGGCCAAATTCGTGCTTCCTCCCAAGGAAAGCCTGTTTAAGAGCATGGAATCCCTCATCCACCATTTCGTGCTCATGACAAAGGGGCCGCTCACCGCGCCAGCGGGCGAGGTGTATTCCGCCAGTGAGGTGCCGAAGGGAGAACTGGGCTTCTATATCGTAAGCGACGGCACGGGCACACCTTACAGGATGAGGGTAAGGGCGCCTTCTTTTGTCCACGCCTCGGTCCTCCCCAGACTGTGCGAAGGCGGGCTCATAGCGGACGTCATCGCCAATATAGGGACCATAGACATAGTGCTGGGCGAATGCGACAGGTGAAATGGATGCGAGTGGCTCCAGAAGGGGAAGCGAGCGAATATGACACATAAAAAAATCCTTACATTCGATGCCCGAAGGGCATAAAATAAGCAATGGAAAACTTCCCGGCTTTCAGCCCAGGGGCACTTGCCCGCCTGGAAGAGATCAAAAAAAAGTATCCCCCCGGCAGGGCGGCGCTAATGCCCGCCTTGCATGTGGCCCAGGAAGATTTCGGGTGGCTCAAACCCGAGGCGCTGAAGGCGGTAGCGGAATACCTGGAGCTTCCGGAGATGACCGTTCGTAGCACGGCCACATTCTACTCTATGTACAGGCACAAAAAGACGGGCAGAAACGTAATCCGTCTTTGCACGAACGTCTCCTGCTTGGTGTTGGGCGCCCGCACACTTAAAGGCATCCTCGAGGGCCTGTACGGCCTTGCGCCCGGCAATACCAGCCCGGATAACCGCTTCTCCCTTGAGATCGCGGATTGCATCGGGGCCTGCGGCAGTGGTCCCGCGATGCTTGTGAACGATGACCTGCACACCGGACTGGACGCGAAAAAAGTGATAGAGGTCCTGGAGAACTACAAATAAGCAGCCCAATGACCAGATACCTTCTGGACGTCGAAAATCCGAACCTGGACGGATACGAAAAGGCGGGCGGTTATCAGGGGCTTGCCAGGGCCCTCTCGATGGAGCCGGCCCTGATCATTGAGGAAGTAAAAAAGTCCGGCCTGCGGGGCAGGGGCGGCGCCGGTTTCCCAACCGGGATGAAATGGACGTTCGCGGCCGGAGACCCTAAATTCCCCAAATACATAATCTGCAATGCCGATGAAGGAGAGCCAGGCACGTTCAAAGACAAGGCGATCCTTGAGAAAAACCCGCACATACTAATAGAAGGCATGGCCGTAGCGGCACGCGCACTGAAGGCGGAGCTGGGATATATCTATTTAAGGGGGGAATACCCAAAGGGAAAAGATATCCTGCAGGCCGCGCTCAAAGAGGCCCGCGGCAAGGGCTATCTTGGGGAAAACATAATGGGCAGCGGGATGAGATTTGATATCCATGTGCACCTTGGCGCCGGTGCCTACATATGCGGAGAGGAAACTGCCCTCATAAACTCCCTTGAAGGCAAAAGAGGACAGCCCCGTCTGAAGCCGCCTTTCCCGGTCAACTCAGGGCTATGGGGCAGGCCCACGATGGTCAATAACGTGGAGACCCTGGCAAACCTCCCTTTCATCATGAGGGCCGGGGCCGCGCAGTACGTCAAAATAGGGGACCCCGGATGTCCCGGCAACAAGCTTTTCCCGGTAAGCGGACACGTGGAAAAACCGGGCCTTTATGAGCTTCCCATGGGCACAACGCTCAGGGAAATAATCTACGGGCAGGCCGGGGGGATCAAAAACGGCAAGAGGCTGAAGGCCGTCATACCTGGGGGGATCTCCGCGCCCGTCCTGCCTCCGGACGCGATAGACTGCCCCATGGACTTCGTCTCTGTCCAGAAACAGGGGAGCATGCTTGGCTCGGGTGGCGTAATGGTGTTCGATAATGATACATGCATTGTACGGGTAGCGCACAGGGCCCTTGAATTTTTCGAGCGTGAATCCTGCGGCAAATGCACGCCGTGCCGTGAGGGCACCAGCTGGCTCAGGGCCATACTCGAACGGATAGAGACAAGGCAGGGCCGCGAGGGAGACCTGCAGCTGCTTGAAGACGTCTCCAGGAATATCGCTGGGAACACCTTCTGCCCCCTTGGCGACGGAGCGGCCTCGGCGGTCCTGGGTTTCCTCAGGCATTTCCGTGAAGAGTTCGAGGAACATATCAAAAACGGCTGCCCGTTTGGCCCGGATGATCATACGCGGACCGTCATAGCCAGGTGAGACCATGATCTCAATTACCATAAACGGCAGGAAGATAGAGCTTGAAGGGCCCGTCACCATCCTTGAGGCCGCAAGAAAGAACGGCATAGAAATTCCCACCCTGTGCAGCCATCCGGCATTGGAGCTGTGGGGCGGGTGCCGGATGTGCCTTGTGGAGATAGAAAAGATGCCCAGGCTCCAGACCTCCTGCACCGTGACCGCAGCCGATGGTATGACCGTGTACACCGAAACTCCAAGGGTGGTTGCGGCAAGAAAGGCCATGCTTGAGTTCCTGCTCATCAACCACCCTCTCCAGTGCCCCACCTGCGACAAGGCCGGGGAGTGCGCGCTCCAGGACCTGACGGTAAGATACGGCGCGGTCGCGGGGCGGTTCGAGGAAGGCAAAAGGACGTTCCCCGAAAACGTGGACGACCCCATCATAGTCAGGAACATGGAGAGGTGCATCATGTGCACCCGCTGCGTGCGCATGTGCGACTCTGTCCAGGGGGCCTCCGCAATAGGGGTTGTGGGAAGGGGGGCCAGATCGCACGTAGAGCCCTTTTCAGGGGGCAGATACAACTGCGAATACTGCGGAAACTGCCTGAACGTATGTCCGGTCGGGGCGATCATGTCCAGGCTCCACAGGTACACATACAGGCCTTGGCAGATGGACAAAGCCGTGAAGACGGTGTGCTCCTTCTGCGGAGTGGGCTGCACGATGCTCCTTGAGGTAAGGGGGGACGCCATACAAAAAGTTTCCCCGGCATTCGGCAAGGGAGTGAACAACGGGCTTCTGTGCGGCCGGGGAATGTTCGGTTATGGGTATGTTGGAAGCCCGGAGAGGCTTAAAACGCCTCTGGTAAGAAAAAACGGCAAGCTGGAGCCCGCAAGCTGGGATGAGACGCTGGCCTTTGCCGCCAGCAGACTCCTGGAGATAAAAAACCGGCACGGCGGCCGGGCGATAGGCGGCATGGCCGGCAGCAGGTGCACCAATGAGGACAACTACGTATTCCAAAAGTTTTTACGTGCGGGCTTCGGTTCGAACAATATAGATTCCGTAGCAAGGCTTGGCCTTTTGCACGCCCAGGGCCTCCTTGAAGGCCTTTTCGGGCAGGGCGCAGCCGCAAATGTCATAACAGGCATTGCAGGTTCGGACGCCGTGCTGACCGTGGCCTGCGACCCCGCGCAGACAAACCCGGTCATGGGCCTGCAGGTCAGGGCGGCGGCAAAGGCGGGCAGAAAAGTGGTAACCATAGGCCATGCGCGGGGGCTTAGACGCCACAGGACGCACTCACTTCCCACAGTCTTCGGAGCCGAAGGCGTTGCGCTGGCCGGGCTTTTAAAAGAACTCCTGAGGATGAAAAAAGATTCCCTACCCGGGGAAAACCTTGAGCTGGAGGCCGCCATAAAGGAGTTCAAGCTGCCTGAGCCGGAAGAGACAGAGAGACTGACCGGCGTGCCCCGGGCCGCGATATCCGATGCCGCGGCAGCCCTGAAGGACGTATCCACTTCCAGCATAATCGCCGGGCGCGAGCTTGCGGCCAGCATGGACGCAAGGCGGAATTTCATGCTGCTTGCCGCGATCGGTTATATCATCAATGCGAGATTTTTCCTCATTTCCGAGCGCCCCAATGAACAGGGACTTATAGATATGGGCTGCGCCCCGGACCTCCTGCCCGGAGGCAGGCCGGTCTCGCTTCATACCTTCAGGGAAAGCTACGAGCGGGAATGGGGTGTGAAACTGAACCCGGAGCCGGGGCTCACGCTGATGGAGATGTTCGAGCAGGCAGGCGATGCCGTCAGGGCCATGTACATAATGGGTGAAAACCCTGCTTTTAACCTGCCAGGCGGAAAGAAGATAATGGAGGCGCTTGAAAAACTGGACTTTCTCGTTGTTCAGGACATCTTCATGACCGAGACCGCCTCTCTGGCCGATGTCGTATTGCCCTCAAAAGCATGGCCGGAGAAGGAAGGCACCTATACGAACCTGGAAAAAAGGATACAGAAACTGGACAGGGCCCTTGAAAAAAACGGGGAGACAGCAAAGGAGGACTGGAAGATACTGGCCGGGATTGGCAAACATGCAGGGCTCAATAATATGCCTTATGCCGCCTCTTCAGATATAATAGATGAGCTTGCCAGGGTCTCTCCTCTTCACGCGGGGCTGAGGCTTAAGGACCTGGAGCAAGAGGGCATGATGTGGCCCTATAAAGGCAAGCCGCTGGGCATGGGAGGCCATGTGCCGCTATTGCCGC
>JAKAGP010000171.1 GCA_021825785.1 Nitrospirota bacterium | reverse complement strand
ACACCCTCCATTTCAAGGTCTCCGGCGCCGATTGTCTCGAAATAAAGCTGGGGATATTTTTTGCACAGCCTGGCGCATACGTCTTTAATCATGCGCAGATACTGCTGGGAAGACGGGCTGCCTATCCATCCCGCTATTACTTTCCCCCCGCCGGATGGATTTCGCCCTCTGTATCTGTTGATGTCGATAGGGCCGGTGATGGTAAGGATATTTTCAACTCCTTTTCCCCGCACATAATTCGCCGTTTCTTCATTTTCCAGCACTACCAGGTCATAAAGGCGGATCGCCTTGTCAAACCGGGTCTTGTTCCTGAAAATGCCCTTCTGGGTGTATATGGCGTCATCGAAATCGAAGACCAGCTTCTTGCCGAAAAACCGGAGAATCTTCAAAACCGGCAAAGGCAGGAAAACCTTCTGGACAAACACTATGTCATACGAAAAGACGACCGAAGCAAAAAAGGCCCGCGCGATCTGGAACACGGAAAAAAATACGTTGAATATGTTCCAGAACCATATGTTCACCTTCAGCAGAAAACCTCTTGCCCTCCGAAGCGCGCCGGCGCCGGATGACAGGGAGCCCCTTAACCGGTACGGCACGCCTGTGAAGGCGGGGATTATCCTGAAGTCTGTCCCGTCGTTCCGGAAAAAAGGCAGGTATTGATAAACCCTCGTCCTCGAACTTGCAATAATAGGAGGGCCAAAAGTCAAAAACAGTATTTTCATAACACGGCTTCCCTGGCAAAGTCCCTGATGCCTTCAATCACCTGCCGGAACTCGGCGTCCGTGAGGTCGGGGAACAACGGCAGGGTCAGCAGGCTTTCCCACACCCTTTCGGTGACGGGGACCCCGGCCGCGTCTCCCTTAAAGACCCCGTAATGATGGATCGGCTCATAATGGACGCCGGTGGAGATGCCCCTTGTCCTCAGGAATTCGTTAAGCTCATTTCTTGACGGCACCTTCACGACGTAATTGTGCCATGCGTTGCGGGAGTATTCCTTTTCAACCGGCGTGCTGACCCAGGGCAATTCCGCAAACGCCTCGGTATAACGCCGCGCGACTTGCCTGCGCATTTCGTTGTGCTCCTCAAGCACCTTAAGCTGCGCAAGCCCGATGACCGCGGTGATGTCGTTCATATGGCATTTAAAGCCAAGCTCGTCCACCGAATATTGCCATGAATACTGCCCCCCGGACGACCTGTTCCAGGTGTCCTTGTTTATCCCGACCCACCTGAGACTCCTGAGCCTGTTGTAAAGCCCCTCATCATTTGTGGTAATCATTCCGCCGTCGCCCGTGGGCAGGTTCTTGACCGCGTGGAAACTGAAACATCCCATGAGCCCTATCGAGCCCAGCATCCTGCCCCTGTATCTGCCGCCGCACCCGTGGGCCGTGTCCTCGATGACGGAGAGTTTATGATGCGCCGCAATATCCATGATCTCGTCCATCCTGCATGCGTGCCCGCCGAAATGTACCGGGATAATGGCCTTTGTCCTGCCCGTTATCTTTCTTTTGATGTCCGCGGGGTCAATGCACAGGGTGTCCTCCTCGATGTCCGCGAAGACCGCCCTTGCCCCGCAATAAAGAGGGGCAAGGCCCGTGGAGACGAAAGTCATGGAAGGCACGATCACCTCGTCGTTTTCGCCTATCCCCAGGGCGTGCACCGCCAGATGCAGGGCCGCAGTGGCCGAATTGACGGCAACCGCGTATTTTGTCCCGGTGAATTCGGCGAACTTTTCTTCAAACTCGGATGTTTTGGGACCGAGTCCGATCCATCCTGAATCAAATATTTTTTCCAGTTCGGGCAGTATCTCTGCCTTGTTCATCTTTGGCTTAAAAACCGGAATCACAGCTCGATCTCTCCTTCTGAATGATTGATATTGCCTGTTTTTTTCTGTTTTCTCCAAGCATTACGGACAAACCACGTCCATAATAACATATAGCCGCGGATAGTTTCTAAAGGCGAGGACCTCCTTATAAGGGAGATAATTATACGTGGGACCGGCTCGATCCCCAGGGTCGCGACGATAAGCAAAAAAGCCTCGAAACCGTCAAAATGCTTGAGCCCGTAAAGGATGCGGCTCCTCAGCGAGTAAAACAGCCGCAGCCCCTGGACCTGGTGGGAAGAGCCCTGCCCCCGATGGAACGCCCGGACATCCGCGAGATATTGGGTCTTCCATCCGTTCATGGCCGCCCTGTACGAAATATCCACCTCCTCGAAATAAACGAAAAAACGTTCATCGAAGCGGCCAAGCTCTTCGAACAGCCTCCTTCTGATGAGGAAAAAGGCGCCTATCACCTGTTCGACTGTCCCGCTGGCCGAATAATCCCATTCGGTCATCATATAAGACGGAAACCTGCGGGGGAACAAGGCGCTCAATCCGGTCATCTTCGACAGGTACATCGAGACGGTGGGGAACCTTGCGCAGGAGACCGCCGCCCTGCCGGATTCGTCCACAAGCTGTATGCCGGCAATGCCGGTTTTTTCGCTGCCCGGCCCCTGCATGAAGGCAACAGGCTTCCACAACGAATCCCTGTAAACACGGGTGTCCGGATTGAGGAACAGCAGATAATCGGATTCCGATCCGCGCGCCCCCTGATTGCAGGCCGCGGCGAACCCCAGGTTCCTGCCGTTTTGGATGACCTCAAGCGGCAGCCCGATGCCCCCGGTATCCGAGGCCGAACCGTCGGTGGAGCCGTTGTCCACCACAACCACCCGGCGCAATTCAAAACCCCTGATGTCCGCGGCGGCGATGGATTCCAGGCACTCCCTCAACTGCCCCTTCGTGTTCCAGTTGACTATGACGATGTCGAGCGAGCAACTCATACGCAGTCAGATATCCTTTGCCCCAAATCCAGGGGACATGTGAATCAACAAATCTCTTCTGTAATCGAAACTGGGGAGGTGATTTGGCTGTTCAAGGATAACTGCCGTTTCAACTCCGGGGAGTGATTTCACATAAGCCAGCAACTCCTTTTGAGTCATTATCAGCCATTTATGATTGTATTTTTCATTGTAAAATTCCTTAAATGGTATGTCTCCTATTAAAATTCTCGCAGAGGGGTTGCATATACTTGTCACATTATCCAGGAATTTTTTGGCTGCTGTTTTCCATTTCAGGTAGTGTAAAACACTATAAACAATAACCGCATCGTACCGTCTGCCCCTGTTCGCGTGGACCGGCAATTCTTCATTTAAAAAAATGATATTTTGATTGCCATATTTTTTTTGTGCTGATTGGATCGCATTTTCAGAAATGTCAATTCCAGTTATATCATGCACATCATCCGAAATAAGAGCAGTAATATCTCCCAAATTGCATCCAATATCCAAAACACTGTCCCGCCCGCCAAGTTTTAGTTTCAATTTTATATCCTGTGCAATGAATTGAAAGATTTGTGGTTCCAGTCCCGGCCTCCCTGAAGCAGCACTTGAATCATCGGAAAGCGCTTTTTCATTCCAGAACTCCTGCCAGTCCTGTGTCACTTTAGAGTACTTTCGAGGTTTCAAAAAGGCAAGAACGAATAACTTTAATTTTTTCGCTATATATTTCAATTTCAGCTCCTCCCCTTCAAGAGATAATTATAATTGATAAGCGCGAGCGGCAAAAAAAGGACCCACAGGTTGTCGAATTTTTCCAGAAAGGGGTTTGTCGCGTTGACGACAAGATAGCATATCATCCCCACAAGTACCGGGAGCATGTACAACCCCATCCTGTCTCCGGATCGGATTATCCCCACCGCCTTCCATATGATCCAGAGCACGCCGATGCCGTAAATCGAAAATCCGACAATCCCAACATGAAAAAGCAGGGCAAGATAGGAAAGCTCGTACGACCAGGGCATCTTGTAATTCCGCACGGACTCCCAGTCCACCGCCCCGTGCCCGGCCCCGAATAAAGGCCTCCTGCTCCATGCGCCCATCAGAGCGCGGTACTGCTGTTCGCGCATCATGGGGCTTGTCCCGCCCGTTTTAAAATCAAAGCCGGAAGAAAAATGATTGAGCAACCCGGACACCTGGACGTTATAGGCGTAGTGAAGATATCCGACAATGACCGCCAGCATAATGGCGCCCGACACCGCCACCTGCCGGACCGGCCCCGAATACGCCTTCCTGGCCCGCGCCGGAGAAAACCGCTGCAAAAAAAGGGTCAGCACCGGGGCAAGGGCCAGTATCAGGAGATAAGCCCTCTTGCCGCTGATGATTATAATGAGCATGCCTATAAAAAAAACCGCCCACAGAAAGGCCCGCTTCACGGGCATCCCGGATTTCCGTGGCCATGTCATAAGGCAAGCAAGAATAAACGGCACCACAAACAGAAACGGAGGCATGGAGAGGAAGGATATTTCGATGTAATCCAGGCCGCCCCCCATGGACACCCCGTATGTGCCTTTGGGGAAGATATTCACAAAATATTTTCCCGGCCACAGCCCAAGGGGGTCATACAGGACAAAAATGATCATATAAGCCGCGGCCGCAACGGACGCTATCAACAACATCCGGAACAGATTGTCTATTGCCCCTTCCTTCGTTACCCCGGCTATGAGGACCGTGTAAACGACCGGCCACACCACATAGACGGTCCCGACGCTCACGGCCCCCGGGGCGCCGCGCATGACGCCAAGCAACATGAAAAAAAGGCCGTTGGCGGCCATAAGCAGGGTAAGAAAGACGATGCTCCGGTGCAGGCGCAGCCGCCCGCTCGACAACCTGAAGAGGATTATGGAAAAGGCGGCCCCAAGGAGCACGCCCTTGGGCGCCTGGTATATGGTCGGAACGAATACCATCAGGAAAAAAAGGGCAAAAACGGACAGCGCAAGCAGGAAGTCCATGAATGGGTCCGTTCGCCCGTTAACCGCGGCCTCTACCATTTTTTTTCGAGCGCCCCGGACAACTTTTCGACCATTGTCTCCTCCGAGTAATAATTCCGGTATGTATCATGCGCGGCCGCGCGCTGCCGGTCGTAGAATCCGCAGTCGGCCGCCATTTCCCCGGCGTATTTGAGAATATCCCCGGCCGATGAGAACGTGAAACGGGCGAGGGCGGGGTCCCTGAATATCTGATGGTTTTCCGCATCAAGAATCATGACGGGCAATCCCATGGAAAGGCCGTCCA
>JAKAGP010000170.1 GCA_021825785.1 Nitrospirota bacterium | reverse complement strand
CGATTATAATTGTAACATTTTCCTTCAGCCCCTCTATGAGCTCCTCTATCTTTGCGGTCGAGATGGGGTCCAGGGCAGATGTCGGCTCATCGAAAAGCAGAGCCTCCGGTTCTACCGCCAGGGCCCTGGCGATAACAAGCCTCTGCTGCTGTCCGCCCGAAAGCTCGTAAGCGCTTTGATGCAGCTTGTCCTTGACCTCATCCCAGATGGCTGACTGCTTGAGCGCGTGCTCCACTTTTTCTGAAAGGATGGATTTTTTCTTGATGCCCCTCAGCCTCAGGCCATAGGCCACGTTGTCGAATATCGTCATCGGGAAGGGCGTGGGCTTCTGAAACACCATGCCTATGCGGCTCCTCAGGTCTATCACATCGGTTTCCCTGGACAGTATATTGCTGCCCTGAAAGATTATCTCTCCGTCGTACCTGTTGCCGGGATAAAGATCGTGCATCCGGTTGAAGCACCTTAAAAGAGTGGTCTTGCCGCAGCCTGAGGGGCCGATGAGCGCAGTGACCGTATTTTTGTAAATCTCCAGATTAATATTTTGCAGGACGTGGTGCTTGCCCGCATAGTAGAAATTGAGGCCTTTTATTTCCATATCCAGGTTCATTTTTTCCCGTACCTCATTCTTATGACCATCCTGCCCACTATAGTGACTATCATGATGGCGAAAGTTATCACCAGCGCCGCAGCCCACGCCTGATCGTGCCAGTCGTCATACGGCCCCATTGCATACTGGAATATGGTTACCGTAAGCGACGCGATCGGCCCGTTCATATTACCCGAAAAGAATGAATTGTTAAAAGAGGTGAAGAGCAGCGGGGCCGTTTCCCCGGCGACCCTCGCAATAGACAGCAGAACGCCTGTGAATATCCCCGTGATGGCCCCGCGGTAGACGACCTGCATAATAACCTTGTAATAGGGTGCTCCAAGCGCAAAGGCCGCTTCCCTGAGGGTCCAGGGAATAAGGGTAAGCATGTTCTCCGTGGTCCTCAGGACAACGGGTATCATTATTACGGCAAGCGCTACGGCCCCCGCCCATCCGCTGAAATGGCCCATGGGCTTTACCATGATCGCATAAATGAAGGTGCCCACCACTATCGTGGGCACGGTCACCATGATATCCGCAAGCATGCTCACATAATGGGCAAGTCTTTTGCCACGGGCGTATTCGGCAAGGAAAGTCCCGCCCAGTATGCCCACCGGCACACCTATTATGGTTGCAAACAGGGTAATAAGCAGCTGGCCCACGAAGGCGTTTCTCATGCCTCCTCCCGGCACCCCGGCAGGCGTCGGGTCATGGACAAAAAAACCGGGGCTCAGGGCGCGCATCCCGTGCACAACAACGCTGCCAAGGATAAACACAAGCCAGAAGATGCCAAGAAAGGCAGCAAACGTGCTTACGCTAAGCGCGATAACGCTTTCCAGTTTCCTTATTCTCTCGCGGCGCATGATCTTTTAGCGTTCCCCCGGGTTTTTCTTTTCATACCTGACAAGAAAGAACTTGGCCACGGCAAGTATCGCGAAGCTCAGCATGAACAGCAGGAGCGCAAGATAAAAAAGAGACGACAGATATGTTTTTGTGGACGCCTCGGTAAATTCATTGGCAAGCGTTACCGTGATGGTGGCAGCGGCGTCAAACAGGGAGGTGGTTATCTGGTGGTTATTGCCGAGGACGAAGGCCACGGCCATCGTCTCCCCAAGCGCCCTGCCAAGCGACAGGGCCACGCCGCCGAATATACCCAGCCTGGAATACGGGATGACCACGTTCTTAACGACCTCCCACCTCGTTGCGCCAACGGCATACGCGGATTCCTTGACGATCTCCGGAGTGAGGTTGAAGGCGTCCCTCGATATGCTGGCCGTAAACGGGATTATCATAATGGAAAGTATCACGCTTGCCGTAAGGAGGTCTATCCCCATGGGGGTCCCCTGAAAGAGCGGTCCCATCACCGGCACCTTGCCCAGTGTATCCATAAGAAAGGGTTCGATATGGTTGGCCATTATCGGTGCAAGAGTGAAAAAACCCCAGATGCCATATATTATGCTGGGTATCGCCGCAAGCAGTTCTATCGCGGCGCCTATCGGCCCCTTTAAAAAATCCGGAGCTATCTCGGTCACAAATATCGCGATGCCGATAGCCACCGGCACAGCGATCATCAATGAGAGGACTGTCGTAATGGCCGTGCCAAAGAGATTGGTTGCCGCGCCAAAGATCTCGCGGTAAGGGTCCCAGTCCTTGGCAAAGATGAACCCGGTGACGCCAAACTTTTCTATCGCCGGATACGATTCCCTGAGAAGGATGTAAAAGATACCCAGAGTGACCGCCACTACGGCCAGGGCGGCCATGGCGGTTATGATATAAAAAAGGATATCAAACGGATCCCTTCTGAAAAGAAAGGTTCTTCTTTTTGTGCCGGCAGCTTCCCGTTTTACAGCTACTATGGCCAAAAAAAACACCTCCGCCTTGCCCCTCACCATAAAATCATTCGGGGTTCATGATCGAAAGGTATTATATGGGATAAATGTTACACAGGTATTACAAAACCCGGCTTTGACTCTTTTTTTTCGCTTTTTGGCTTTTCAGTTGATGTATATCCGGATACTAGTGCCTTTGCCGGGGTCGCTGTCTATGTGCATCTTCCAGCCCATGGCCAGCACGAGGTGTTTCACGATGGCCAGCCCAAGCCCGGTGCCGCCCAGCTCTCTCGAACGCGAGGGATCTACCCTGAAAAACCTCTCTCCGAGCCTCGGGACAAATTTCTTGGGCACACCTATGCCGGTGTCCTGCACCACAAGGACGCAGGCATAGTTTTCCCCCTCCCTGGCCCTGATGACCACCCCGCCGGAATCCGTATATTTCACGGCGTTGTCCAGCAGGTTGGAAAGTATATGGGAGAACATCCCCGGGTCCGCCTGCACGGAGGGGCAATCCTCCGATATGTCCGCCCTCACGTAAATGCCCTTTGCAATGGCCTTTTCCTCGTAAAGCGAGAGCACCCTGCCTACCATCTCGCTTAACGGGACGGTTTTTTTCTCTACGGTCATCGCCCCGAACTCTATCTTCGAAAGCTCTATCAGGTCCTTTATTATCTGCTCCATCCTGCCCACCTGGAAATTAATCCCGTTCAGAAACCGCGAAAGGTCCTCCCGGTTTTCCATGGCGCCATCCAGGAGAGTGTCCACATAGCCTTTTATCGCCGTGACCGGTGTTTTCAGCTCGTGGGAAACGTTGGCGACAAAGTCTTTTCTGATCTCATCTATCCTCTTGTCCGCCGTGACATCCCTGAACACAACCACCTGGCCCGCATATTGTCCTTTCTCGACGTCCAAAAAAGGCGTGGCGGTAACCTCAAGGAATTTGGAGTTGAACGCCAGGGTCTCCTTGTTTTCCGGGCTTCCGTCCCTGGCCCTGTTCAGCAGCTCTCCCAATCCAGCTACGCCTACGGATTCAGCAAGCCCCTTCCCGGAAACCGCATGCCCCCTCAGATAAAGCAGGTTTTCAAGCGCGGGGTTCAGGGACCTTATCCTGCCTCTTGCATCTATTAGCGCTATGCCGTCCGGGATGTTCTTAAGCAGCACTGAAAGCCTGTTTTTGAAGGCTTCGTTCTCCCGGTTTTGCTCCTGCATGTTGGCGGCAAGTACGCTCAAGTTGTACAGGACCTTCGAAAACCCCCGCTTACCCCTGAGATAATAACGCCTGCTAAGGCCTTCGCCGCCTTTTGCCAGTCCTTCCACAAACTCGTTCAGCTCCAAAAACCTTCTGTACAGCATTATCCCTCTTACTGCCAGAACGGCCAGGACCAGGCTGACAAGAACAATAACCGCGATCGTCATAGGCCGGACGCCCTCTCAGAAAAATAATATCCCACTCCCCTTTTTGTCATTATATAGCGGGGATTCGAAGGGTCGTCCTCTATCTTCTCCCTCATTCTCCTTATATGCACATCCACGGTCCTTGGCTCCACATAGGATTCGTTGCCCCAGACCGCATCCAGCAGGAGATCACGGCTGATGATCCTGCCGGGTCTCTGCGCCAGATATAAAAAGAGCTTGAACTCAACTGCGCTTAAGTCCAGGGGGTGCCCGCCCTTTTTCACCTGGTATTTTCCGGTATCGATAACAAGATCGCCGATTTTAAGTACATTTTCAGCTGCTGGCCCCGCCTTTGCGGTCTCGTACCGCCTCAGGACCGACTTTACGCGGGCAACCAGTTCCCTGGTGCTGAAGGGTTTTGTAATATAGTCGTCTGCGCCAAGCTCAAGCCCCAGTACCTTGTCTATCTCCTCAGAGCGGGCGGTGAGCATTATTAACGGCGTTTCGCGTATGGTCTTTTCGGGTTCGCTCCTTATTATCCTGCAAAGCTCCATCCCGTCAATGCCTGGCAGCATCAGGTCCAGGATCACCAGCCCGAATCTCCCTTCGCGCACCTTTTTCAAGGCCTGGACCCCGTCATGGACGGCTTCAGTGGCAAACCCCTGTTTTTTAAGGTTATACTCTATGATATCGCTGATGTCTTTTTCGTCTTCTACTATCAAAACCGCCTTATCCATCCGCCCTTCCCCTCTGACTGTTTTTGATGGGCCCTTTACCAAAAAACCTCAGCGCTTGCGCCTCCCCGTGCTGCGATGATAACATATTAATATATGTCTTTCATTCCGCGGGGGCAACAGTTTGTGACGGCAGTTTTTAGCTTATTAAGCATGGCCCCTTTATCTTAAGCACGGCCGTGTGCGGACCTGATCCAGTTGCGGCACATTAAACAATTCTATCATTTCATACGATTAGAGAAGCAAGGACTTGTAATTAAACAGTTTACGCCGGAAAAACTGATTTTTTATAGCATGTCATTGACTTTTAACACGCCACAGGGGTATTATGTTTTTAGGGAAGGACCCATAAACCCGCATAAACTGAGGAAGGGTAAAAAAAGGAAGGATAACGATGTTTGAGAAGTTTACCGAACGAGGAAGAAAGATCATAATCTACGCCAAGGAAGAAGCGGAAAAACGCCAGAATGATTATCTTGGTACGGAGCACCTGATCCTGGCGCTCCTTAGAGAAGAGGACTCCCTTCCTATAGTGATCCTTAAGAAAATGGGGCTCACCACGG
>JAKAGP010000169.1 GCA_021825785.1 Nitrospirota bacterium | reverse complement strand
TGGATCAAACTGGGCATCAAGCCTAAGAAAAACTGGTGGGCCTATGCGTACTAACAAAGAGGACATTTCTACTTGGCCCAAATGAGGACATTTCTACTTGGCCTTGACATCGGAACCACAATCGCTTGAATTCAATGCGCCGCCGCCTTATAATAAAGGTCTCCAAGGGACGGGCCGTTAGCTCAGTTGGTAGAGCAGCTGACTCTTAATCAGCGGGTCGCAGGTTCGAATCCTGCACGGCTCACTTTCTTCCCCTTCCTGGGCTCCTTATAGCCAGCCGCCATCAGGAAGTCTTTAAACGGCACCCCCAGGGCGTGAAGGATGGCCGTCAGCGTGTCGAAAGTCGGGCTGCTCGTACCGTCTTCAACCTGCTTGATGGTCACATAATTTACTCTCGCCTGGTCAGCCAGGCCGCGCAAGGAAAGCCCACGCTGCCGTCTCGTCTCCCTTAAAAAAGCACCGTAACCCATGGCGCACCTCCTTTGTTAGCTATTTTAAACAAAAAAGCATTGACAGTCAAGCAGCGCATATGTTAGTAATAACCAACAAGGAGGGGCCTTGGACGAAACGTTTACGGGAATTCCGAACAGGGTTTTAACAGCACTCGCCCGCTTTACCTTGCCCGCCTATGAAATGCGCGTGCTCCTGGTCGTATACCGCAACGTGTGGGGCTGGCAAGGCCGCACGGGCTGGTTTACAAGCGGCGGGAAAATAGCCAGGGCAGCGGGCATCCCGAAAGCGAAGGCCCAGGCAGCATTGAAAGCCCTCCACGAAAAACATCTCATCGAGCTTTTCACGAAAAGCGGAGGTACCTACATCGTACCGTCACGCGAACCGCTCGCCTGGCGTCTCCCGGAAAAAGACCGGCCACAATGCACACTGCCTTTAGGCCCGCTCGATATCACCAGGTCAAAAAGCACCGGAACCCCTACAGGGTCCGGTAAGGGTTCCGAACCGGAACCTCTACAGGGTCCGAAACCGGAACCTCTACAGGGTCCGGTAAAGGCTATAGAAATAAATAAATATATAAATAAAGCGCGCGCGGGGGGCAGCCAGGAAGACGCGGAAAACCCGTTTACCACTTTTTTAAAAAATTTCTCGTAAGGCAACGAAAAAGAATAAAACGCCCTGGGCACAGCTTTTATAAAAAATTTTTATTCAGGCAAAGGAGGGGTGCCTTGAAACAACACTGTTGTTGCCCCACATGTGGGGCACCGGTCTTATTCGCGATCAATACGGAAAGGCCGCTTAAAACGATGTACGCAAACTGGCTTGACGATCTTGAACTTGAAGGCCGGTCAGCTCACTATATACGCAATTTAAAGGCGTATGGTTTGAAGCACTTATTCCCGTTTTTCGGCAATGCGGACGCTACTGCAATCCATGCAATTCACGTCCAGGCCCTTTACAGGTCCCTTTTAAAAAAACGCCTGGCATCAAAGACAGTAAAGCACGTCCTCGACGCGCTAAGGGCGTTTTTAAATAGCCTGGCAAGGGTGGATTATATCGCACAAGTTCCGCGGTTCCCCGCAGTGAAGGTGAAACCGGCCAAGGAAAAAGCCTGGATTTCGTCGGAGGCCCAAGCGGCGGCGCTCTCGCGGATCGCCGAGAAGCATAAATTAATTTTCCGGGTGCTCTTTGAATCCGGAATCAGGCCAAGCGAAGGAGCGGCGCTCAAGCGTAAGGATTTGAGAGACGGCGGCGTAACCATAGTTAGGGCCCTCGATGAACGCGGGCACGCGAAAGAGACGAAGACAGGCTCGGCCGAGCATAAAACGGTCTCGGCCGAGCTATACGGGGCCCTGCAGGAACATGGAAAAAAGCTCTTCCCGGAAGCCTGGCTATTCACCAAGGCAAGCGGTGCGCATCATACCGGAAAGAGCCTGTACGCAATCTGGAAACAGGCCAGCTTGAAGGCAGGCCTGAACATATCGCTTTACCAGGCGACCAGGCATAGCCGGGCGAGCCAGGCCAGGGCAGACATCGAGGAGCGCGGACGGAAGGAGCTCGCCCAGGTGCTCGGGCACACATCAGCCAGGACAACGCTTAAGCATTACGCCTTGGGAAAGGAGGCAAAAATATGAAATTAGTCCTTGAATTGCCCGAACCTATTGTCTACTGGTTACGCGATCGATGCCAGGCTCATTTAAAAGAGACGGCTAAAAAAAGCAAAGAAGACTACTACTACGCTCCCGAAGCAATTGAAATTTACAAGGCCGTCCTGAAGGCAATAGGCAAACTGTGAGGGGCCAGACAAACGGCGGGCAGGGTCGCGGCACCTGAAGGGCCGTTCGCTCCCGTAAGCGGCCCGTCGCGTCCCGGGGGGAAGCTCAAAAAGCGCGCCTGGAGGCGGCCAGTCACGCTTTTTGCGGGCCTCGCTCGCTCTCTGCCGCGCCCCTGGTCGGAAATTTATTTTTTCTTTTTCGTGGATTTCAGGATTGATGAAAATCCACTCAAAAGGAGGTCTTAAAATTGGAAGTTACAAACGGTCTCAGACGGAAACTCCTCGAAATAATGGAACTCGCTCAGGAAGCTCAGGGCGAATGGTGCAGCATCGCAGATATACATGCAGCACCAGATACAATCCGCATACTCAGGACCATCGAACACGCCCTCGATGAAATCCTGTTTCATGTAGGCCGGGCATGAAATGAAGTCACGGGCCGAGGAGCTTCTATCAATCACGGGGGCCAGGGCGCACGTGAAAAACCTCCGTGAACTGGTCTCGGCCGACATGTTTTTAAGCCAGGAAGACGCAGAAGGAATCGACGATCTCGCCAACAATGTCCTGCTCTTCCTGAACGTCATAGAAAACACGCTTCGGAAAGGAGGCAAGGCATGCGGCAGGCGTGTACGTTAAAAAAATAACAAACACGGCAGCCGCGCGCCCTATTGCCAGCCCTGGCCGCCCGTCGTTCCGCGTGGAACAAAACGCGGGAACCTGAACCGGGCGCACAGCAACCCACACCTCTTTAAGACTAAAGGTGGCAGCCGCCTGGTTTATCGGGTTCTCGCTCCGGTTCTGCCGTCGCTCAATCAAACCCCATTCGGGCATCCGGGTTCCTGGCATTCAGCGAAAAGGCCGCTTCAGTGCCAGGCGGGCAGCCCTCATCTCCCAACCACCCTTCTGTTTGGTCAGCAAAGGCAACGCTTCGCTTCTCTTAAGGAGCGGGCTCCGGGCACTCGCCCGCAATTCATGCGCGCCCTCAGGCCACGGCGCAGCGCTCATGCCAGGCTTACACCTGTCCGCTCCGGGCAACGGGCCTTCCTCAGCAGCTTCGTCAGGGCCCTTGCCCTCCGCTCATTCGCGCCGCTCGCCATGCGGCGGGCCTCAGGCATCGGTAAGGCCGCCCGGTTCAGGTTCAGCCCCGGTGCGGCTGGGGCTGCCGGGCGGCCAGGGCTGGCAATAGGGCGCGCGGTCCACAGCCACGGCCTCACAGCACCAGGGCGGTCCCCCCCTGCCCCCCTCCTGGGGTAACACCGGTAGTTTTTGGGGGGAAGGTTTTAGATAGGGGGCCCCCGCAAGGCCCGCGGTTTAGAAACGCCCCGCAGGGGACGTTGAATTTTGCCCCTATCAGCGCAGGAGCCACGCACGGCAAGCAAAACGGGGAAAAGGCAAGGGCGTTATGGCGGGCGGGTCGCGATCGGGGCTCCTAGGGCTTCTCAGGCGGTCGGTTTCTCAGCAGCCGGGTAAAAACTCGTAAAAGACGGCGCGCGGCGCATCGAGGGAGCAAGGCAGGCAAACCGGAATGAAGGTCAGGGCCCCGGCCTGGGGCAAATAAACGGCCAGGTCCTGGCCGCAGAGAGGACACCGGAACCGCAGCGCCTCATACGGCGGGCCGTCCGTGAGAGGCCTTGCCCTGTTTTCCGTTGCCTGCGGTCCCGGCATGAAAGAAATTATAGCCCATCCGCCCAGGGCGTGAGGCTTATTTTGCAATGGAGAGCGTCAGCGATCCGCGCAAGGGTCGCAAGGCGGGGCCGGGCAGCGCCGCGCTCGATGTCCATGAGCGTCCGCCAGTTTACGCCGCTTTTTTTCGCCAGGTCGCGAAGCGAAAGCCCGGCCTCCTGGCGACGGCGCGCGATCTCGAAGCGCAAAAGGGTAAGCGGCCGGCCCAGGGCGTCAGCGGCAAGGGGATAACGGAAAAAGGTCACTCCCGGTCGTACTTGATGCCGTATTCCTGAAAAAGGATGTCCGCGATCTTGCCAGCGGCGTATTCCCGGGCAGGGTCGGCAGGCCGGCAGAGCTTGACAACGGTCTTAAGCAGGTGAATATAGGCGCTCATCGCCTGGGGGTCCACACCGTTAAGGCCGTCCATGTAACGCTCATAGCGCATGATCTGCCTGGTCAGCTTTTGAAGTATGTCCGCTTCCGTGATGAGCTTTTTCGCCATGTTGGTAACTCCTGCCGGTTTCTAAAAAAGAGCCGTTTTTGAAAGGGGTAAGGCCTGAAAGGCGGTCGGCTAAAGGAACGAAAAGGCAGCGCCAGGGGCCGGTTTAGGAAAAGATAACTGCTTGTTTTTACGGGGCATCGGTGCAGGTTCGAATCCTGCACGGCTCACTTTCAAAATCAAGGGGTTAGGCGCTTTAATGTCTTCCCCTTTTTCTGTTTTTGCGGCCAGGTTAAGTCCCTCCCGTCCCTTTTTTGTTTTTTTTGTTCAAATTGAGGCTCGCAAGGTATTATTTTATAAAGTTTTTTTTAGCCCGGCTGTTCAAAGTGTTCAAACAGGCGCCCGATCCACGGCTGCTATTTCCATCGCTTTTGGCCTCCTTTCCCTCGGCTCATTTCCCCCAAACTCCTTTCCGGCTCCGGCTTTTAAAAAACCTGCCGTCCTCATCATAATCGCCGGGCCATGGCATTGTCACGCAAAACAGTTCATAAAAATTGTTTCCAGAGAAACGTCTCCTGTCCGGCAACGGGCTGGATAAACCATGAAAAAACCGTTAAAAGGGCGGAAGTATCGAAAAGAGATAAAAATATGGCGGGAAATATAGGGCGGCGATCAGAGGGCTTAATTTAAAAACTGCTTAAGGGCGAGAGGGTCTTCGCCCTGTGGGTAAAAGGCGACTGCATGGAACCCGAGTTCGTGGAAGGGGACGTCATCATCGTCAATCCCCACAT
>JAKAGP010000168.1 GCA_021825785.1 Nitrospirota bacterium | reverse complement strand
TAAATTGATACGCCCGCACATACACGTCCCCTTCGGAAGATTGCCGGAGTTTGCCCCCGTGCTTGGCCGGCACGGCCTGGACATTGAGCTGTACGTCCAGGGCAGCGACATGGACACCCTGGGGGCGGACTGGCTGCGGCAGACGATGGGGCTTCTGGATTACCGGCCGGAGCTCTCCATCCACGCCCCGTTCATGGACCTCTCCCCGGGCGCGGTCGACGACAAGGTCAGGGCCGTGACCATGTCGCGTTTCGAAAGGGCGCTGGAAATGGCGCGGGCGCTGGGCGCCGCAACCGTAGTATTCCATTCAGGCTATGAGAAATGGAAATACGCGATGCGGGTGGACATATGGCTTGAAAAATCCGTTCTCACATGGGGGCCGCTTATCGAAAAGGCCCGCAAGGACGGCATCAGGATCGCCGTTGAGAACATCTTCGAGGACAGCCCGGAGAACCTCATCGCCCTTTTCGGGCGACTGGGCTGCGCGAATTTCGGCCTCTGCTTCGATACCGGGCATTTCAACCTCTTCACGAAATCCCCGCTTGAGGCCTGGCTTGGGCCGCTAAAGAAATACCTGATCGAGATGCACCTCCACGACAACGACGGCTCCCATGACGCCCACCGGCCAATCGGCGAGGGCAGGTTCCCCTTCCAAACCCTGTTCAACGAGGTGAGGGGGTTGGGGAATGTTGTCCATACGATTGAGGCCCACAGCCCCGCCGACGCGCTTGAGAGCCTCAAGCGCCTGCAAAGATTTCTGTATTAGAATTGATATTCCCTGCGGCTTGCCGCAGCATTTATCCCGGAAACATTATTACCCGTCCGCTCAAGGATAACCCCGGTGCGTTATGCCCCTTCCATTCCACACCTTTAAGGGCATGCGGCGGATACTAAACTTCGCCCTAAATTTGTCATATATCTGATCCTTTTCAGAAAACGGGTTACGATCGGAATAAAATACCTTCAAAAAATATAAAAAGAGCGTGCCAATAAAAAAAGAAATGACCTATACGCTCCTTTCATGGAAGCGGACATGAAGCTTGAGGTTACTCCTTTTTAAACTTAAAAGCGTCTGCAAACAAACTGATTTTACGGTCGGCCAGGGAATAAACCATGCGAATAAGCGTGACCGGCCGTGTGTTGTAAGCTGTGGTCAACATCTTGACGACAGTTTCCGTTTCCTCGGAAAGCGGTCCGAGCTGATACCGGCCCTCCCTTGTTTCGGTTATCAAACCCCGTTCCTTGAAAAATGTGAGATATTCTCTGAGTGCGGAGAGCTTGATGACAGTATCGGGTTGCAATTCATTCATGAGATTTTCAGGCCGCCAAAGCCTTTCTCTGTGCCGCGAAAGGAGAAGCAACAGCTCCATCGCATCCACAGTCGGCAGGCAGGTCTCTATGAAAAGTTGCAGCTCTTCAGGGAAATCAACATCGGTCATGTCCTTACCTCATTCGGAAAATAGTCTTGCATGCTATTCAGAAATCGGGACGCCTCCCGGTGACCTTTTAAATAATAACTGGCAAGGGTTCTCTTCGACTTCCCTATCCGGATCGTTACGCCGCTATTTTTCAATGCTCTGAAAGCCGCCTCATCGGTAATATCGTCGCCTACGAATATGGGGAGGTATCGGCCTCTCAATTTATTAAGTATCCAAAGTGCGGCTCGCCCTTTGTCCCATGATATATCGGGCATCAGTTCCAAGACCTTCTTGCCTTTCACAATCGTGAGCTTCTCATTGTAAGGAAATCCCTTCACAACTCTAAAGAAAGTCCTTTTCAATCCCGGAATTTCCCTATTGCCTACCGAACGGTAATGAAGGCTTAAGGAAAATTTTTTCCTTTCGACCCAAGCCCCGTCAAAGCATGCGATCTCTTTTTCCAGGCTGCGCCCCAGTTTATTAATAATGGGAATAATTGCGCTGGCCCCGGAATGAATAAACCGCATGTCTTTCCCTGATATGGCAAGACCGTGATTGCCGCCATAGCAGATGTTCCGTATGCCCACTCTCGCTTTGATATCACTGAGCGTCCTGCCGCTTAGTATTGTCACAAGATGGCGGTCTGAATCTGCCAGCGATCGCAGTTGCTCTTTCATCTGCCGGGATAGCACACACTTGGCCGGGTCCTTCTGGATCGGCACCAGCGTGCCGTCGAAATCCAGAAAAAGGGCAAGCCTGCGGCCCGGAAGCGATCCTGAAACCGGGCCTGCTTTCGCGCTGAAGAAGTAAACCGGCCCTCCGCCTTTCCCCTGGTGGCCCCTGTCCTCGCTTTTCATTCTCCGCAACTGGAGGGCCTGAGGCGGGCAAGCGCCATGATCAGGTCCCCCGCCCAGCGGTAGATGTTATTTTCCCTCACCACCTGCCGCATGCGCGCCATTCGTTCGCTTTTTTCTCCAGGTTTCATTGTAAGGGCCCGATAGATGGTATCAGCCATTTCCTCTATGTCGTAAGGATTAATGATAAGCGCGTCGGTAAGCTCTCTTGACGCGCCGGCAAACTGGCTCAGGACCAAAACGCCGTCCTCGTCGTCACGGGCTGCCACGAACTCTTTTGCCACAAGGTTCATCCCGTCGTGCAGGGATGTGACCATGCACACGTCGGCCGTCTTGTAGAAGCGATTTATCTCCTCGTGGGTGTGGTGGGCCTTCAAAAACAGTATTGGCTTCCACTCTTTTGTCTGGAAGCGCCAATTCACGCTTTCAACGGTCTCCTCCACTTCCGCCATGAGGTCATGGTATTTTTTGATATGGGTGCGGCTCGGGGCTCCCAGTTCCACAAAAGAAAATTTCCCGACGAACTCGGGATGTTTTTCCAGGAAGCGTTCGACCGCCCTGAAGCGCTCCGGGATGCCTTTCGTATAGTCTATGCGGTCCACGCCAACGCCCAAGTGTTTTGCGTGTATCCCCTTCTCCTTGAAAAGTTGCCCCCTCAATGAGTTATTCCCTTTTATGGCACTTTCTTTATCAGGGAAGTTTTCAAAACTTACGCTGATCGGAAAAGACTTCACCAGGGTCGTGTGTCCGCCTCTGGTAACAGAGAACTGTTCCCAATCGGTTTTGGACTCTAGGAACCGGTCAACCGCATCCAGGAAGTTATTGCAATGAAACTGTATATGGAAGCCAACGAGGTCCGCACCCAGTATTCCCATGAGTATTTCCTGCTGCCATGGGCAGATGCCGAACGCCTCGGGATTTGGCCAGGGGATGTGCCAGAAAAGCGCGACCCTGGTGTCAGGACGCTTCTCTTTTATAAGCATGGGCAGGAGCGCCAAGTGGTAGTCCTGTATCAGTATCAGGGGGCATTCCTCATCCTTGATTTCCTCAAGCAGGGCCTCCGCGAATTTCTCGTTCACCTTCTTGTAGTAGACCCAATCCTCAAGACGGAAAACAGGACGGGTATGCGTAATATGGCAGAGCGGCCATATGCCTTCATTAGAGAAGCCGTAATAATATCCCTTTTCCTCGTCTTTCGAAAGCCAAACCCTCTTCAGCGTATAAGCCGGTTCTTCCGGCGGGACGAGTACCTTGTCATGTGCGTCCACGGTTTCCCGGTCGGCATCCCCGCTGCCATGCGCAAGCCACAGGCCGTCGCAAATGCGCATTACCGGGTCCAGCGCAGTGACCAAGCCGCCAGCCGGGATAATGCATTTCACCCCATGCCCGTTTTTTGTATGCATATAGGGCTCGCGGTTAGAGACAAGGAATAGTTTTTTCCCGCCAAGCTCAGCCTTCATGTGTTCCTTCAGGCGGTTGGCAGTCCAAAGCGAAGCGGCATTGAAACGCAGCTTTGCTTCTTCCTCAGCTTTGGCTCGCGCCGCCGTCAGGCTTTTTGCCATATGGGCCGCCTCGTTGATCAGAGAAGAAAGTATGTCCCCTCTCGGGAAATGCGCGAGCTGGCCCGATTTGTCCTTGCCCGTCCTGACCTCTCTCATCCACTGGGCCATGCGGGCGATGGGACCGGTGATACTCCACCTCACAACGACCAGAGTTATGAAGACAATGAGAACAGTGTAGATAAGGAGCCTGAGCAGGTTGGACTTCCATATTTCTTTCAATCTGGCGTCTATATACGAGGCATCATCGAAGAGCGCCATCGCCCCGGTAATTTTTCCTTTGGCCCGAAGCGGCAAAACATAGATATAAGTCTCTTTCCCGTTTAAATCCTTAAGCTTGGCAGAAGGACTGTTGTCCAGCATTGTTTTTACCGCTTCGGGGAACGGCTGTGATATCCCGGATTTAAGCTCCGGCGTCACGGTTATAATATTGCCGCCCGAGTCGAACACGGCAATGCCTTCTAGCCTCTTGCGGTTGCCAAACCTGACAACGAGCCGATTAAGTCTTTCAGGCAGACCCCGGTTTGCGAGGTATGTCACCGATTCCCTCAAGCTGTCCGCAAGGATGGCGGTCCTCCGTTCAAGGTCATCGGCCATGCGGCTTTTTTCCTTGTCCACCTGGTAAAATGAAAAGCCCACTGTGACCGCCGCCACTACAAGGAAGAGGGACACGATCAGGCGAAGAGTGATCTTCAAAAGGTTTCTCCTTCCTCTACTTCTCTTTTCAACTCATCATCGATGGCTTCAATGATATGAGTTCTTATCTCTTCCGTGCTGTGCATGAATGGGTCGATGGCTTTTATTTTGCTCGCCAGTTGTTTCTTCCCCAGGGCATCGAGCATCCAGGCCGAAAAGTCATCCACTCCGTTACGGGCCCTTGCCTCGTAAAAGTGATAATAAATGGAGCCCTTCTCCAAGGATTTCATAGCTATTTGGAGTTCGATGAGGTTCCTGACCCTCATTCCGGCCGGGGAACTGATGGTAATGCCTTCATTGAAGAAAAACTCGTTTCCCGGGACCACATCTCCGCGGCCGGGGAATCTCTCCCTGTAATCGTCTATCACTTCAAGCAGCTTTTTCCTGAGGTCTTCAATATCTCTAAACTCATAGGGGTCTATAATGCAAAGATGCTCGGAAAGCGTTCTTGCCTCAAGGCTTTCACCCGTCCACTGCGCAAAATCATTCGTATACTCAGGTATATGGCTTCTCAGGAAACATTGATATGTGTGGTGATAGATTGAAGCTGGTTTTACCTCAGCGATCATCTCCCTCAACTCTTCAAGGTTTTTTGCATTTTTCCCAATAGCCTTGGGAATAACAA
>JAKAGP010000167.1 GCA_021825785.1 Nitrospirota bacterium | reverse complement strand
CGATTACTACCTCGGGAATGACGGCTATTAGACGCTATACGACGTGGTCCGGCAGATTTAGCGAATTCTGCCCGGTAGGGTTCCTGGACGATATCCCGAAAAGGCGGGGAAAGATTCCGGACAACATTGACCATCTCCCTGCGCGACGGCAACCAAAAGGGGACTTATTGACAAGCCGTCTGTTACATGATACAAGTTTTAAAGTTTCAACCACATTCATTTCACAGTCCAACTTTCAAATTACCACAGCTGAAAATACCGTTGCGGGCACCGGAAAACGTGCCAGAGGAGGGCAATTATAATGCTTGTCGAAAATGCTGCCGTGGAAAAGGAAATACGTTCGGGTCTTATTGACAAGATCCGCCGCCGGGAAGCAAAAGTCGGCGTGATCGGCCTGGGTTATGTGGGACTGCCCCTCGTGCTCGAATTCTCGAAGGCTGGGTTCCCCGTGACCGGCTTCGATGTAGACCAGAACAAGATAGGGGTATTGAAGCAGGGCGGCAGCTATATAAAACATATAGGCGCGGAGAAGATAAGGGCACTAAAGTCCTTCAGAGCCACAGACGATTTCTCCGTGATATCGGAAATGGACTGCATCATTGCCTGTGTGCCGACCCCGCTCAATGCGAACCGGGAACCGGATATGTCTTACGTCTTCGGGACCGCGGAAGCCATAGCCAGGCACATGAAACCGGGCCAGTTGATCGTGCTTGAGTCAACTACCTACCCCGGCACTACGGATACCGATATGAGAAAGATACTTGAGACCTCAGGGCTCCGGGCGGGCATTGATTTCCACCTGGCTTACTCCCCGGAAAGGGAAGACCCCAATAACGGGAATTTCTCAACGAGCACTATCCCCAAGGTGGTGGGCGGCTATACAGCGGCGTGCCTCGCGGCGGCAAAGGCCCTTTACGACGCCATAGTGGTCAGGACCGTGCCCGTTTCCTCCACCAGGGTGGCCGAAACAGCAAAGCTTTTAGAAAACATTTACAGGGCCATCAACATAGCCCTTGTAAACGAGCTGAAGGTGCTATTCGGCAAAATGGACATAGATATCTGGGAGGTCATCGAGGCGTCCAAGACAAAGCCGTTCGGCTTTCAGGCGTTCTATCCGGGGCCGGGCCTCGGCGGGCACTGCATTCCCATAGACCCCTTCTATCTGACATGGAAGGCAAGGGAATATGACTGTCCAACCAAATTCATAGAGCTTGCCGGAGAGATAAATACAGCCATGCCTTATGAGGTCGTCCAGGGCGTCTCGGAGGCGCTTAACGGAGGCGGGAAGTGCCTGAAGGGCTCAAAAATCCTGGTCCTTGGCCTGGCATATAAAAAAGACGTTGACGACGCGCGGGAATCCCCCTCTTTCAAATTAATAGAGATCCTTGAGAGCAAAGGCGCGAAGGTGGACTACAATGATCCATTCATACCCGTTGCCCCAAGGACAAGGCATTTCAACGTGGAAAAGTCCTCAGTGCCGGTAACAGCCGAGTCCCTTGGCTCCTACGATTGCGTGCTGGTTGCGACGGACCATTCCGTTTACGATCCGGCTTTCATTCTGGAGTATTCAAAGATGATAGTCGATACGAGAAACCTGATCAAAAACGGGCATGGGGATTTTTCAGGAAAGGTAAAAAGGGCGTAGACCTGGATCCCCCCGAATTCGATGCGAAAGCCGCCGTTATCCGGCGGCTTTCCTTTTTTCTCACCTGAAAATCCAGCCAGACTGGAACCTGTCTCAAAATTGATTCTGAAGCGAAAGAGAGAGGAAATTGTGGCAGACAAGGAGAAAAGGGGAAATCGCCCGGAGGCGCAGCAGCGCTGCGTTGAGGACGATTTTACCTTTATCGACGCCGTATGCCGCGATTTCAGCCTCTTGTAGCCGGAAGCGATTTTGAGACAGGTTCAAACTTTGCTTGTTTAAGCCGACGTAAATACAGTAAAATGTGTCTTCACCTTTGGAATTTTTAGTTTAATGTAATCAGAACCGGGGGGAAGGACAAAGCGTATGAGACAATTTGAAGGGGAACTCAAGGCTGATGGGCTGAAGTTCGGAGTCGTGGTGGGCCGTTTCAACGATTTCATAACAGGCAAGCTTCTGGAAGGGGCTAAGGACGCCCTTGTAAGGCATGGAGCAGCCGATTCTGATATAGACGTTATGAAGGTGCCGGGGGCGTTCGAGATACCTCTGGTGGCAAAAAGGGCCGCAAGCAAGGGCGGCTATGACGCCGTTATCTGTCTTGGCGCTGTCATCCGGGGGGCAACACCGCATTTCGATTATGTTGCCGCCGAGGTCTCAAAAGGAGTGGCCCAGGCCTCGCTTGAGACCGGGGTGCCGATCGCATTTGGCGTAATAACGGCAGACAACATAGAGCAGGCAATAGAGCGGGCCGGGACCAAGAGCGGAAACAAAGGCTGGGATGCTGCCCTGACTGCCATAGAGATGGCCAGGCTCCTTAAAAAACTCCCCTGAATTTTTTTTGGATATCTTTCCGGCAATTTTTTTATTTTTTTCGGGAGGATGATCCAAATACCTGAGAATTTTCGGGCGTAACTTTTTATTCAAGTTTTTTTATTTTTTATAAATTAAAAACTTTAAGGACCTGATTGAGATAGGTCCAAAAATAAAAATTTTTTTCCTCTGTTAAATTAAAAACCGGTAAAACGGCGTATCCATATGAAAGGACTCCCGGGTAAAAATAAATTTTTAAAAAAATCCGCGAAAAATAAAAAAGTACAATGAAAAGAAGAAAGGCCAGAGAATATGCCCTCCAGATGCTCTTTCAGCTTGATTTCAATGCTGAGAAACCGGGCGAGCATTTTTTTGATTCGTTCTGGCGCCCCCTGGATGAGCCCGAACAGGTAAAGGCGTTCGCACAGCGTATAGTGGAAGGCACTATCGACCATCTGGAAGAGATAGACGCCATAATCCGCAGGTATGCTGAAAACTGGGTGCTTGAGCGTATGGCGCTGGTGGACAGAAATGTGCTGCGAGGCGCCGCTTATGAGCTGCTCTATGAACAAGACACTCCTGCCGCGGTTGTCATAAATGAGGCCCTGGAGATAGCAAAGAAATTTTCGATGAAGGAATCCTCCGCCTTCATTAACGGCATCCTGGACAAAATAGCGAAATCCGAAAGAAAAGCCAAAAGCTGACCTCTTAAATTTCCACCGCTTAAATTTCTGCCGCATATGGGATAAGATGTGAATCATGGAGGAGTATGCCGTCATATCGGATATCCATGGTAACCTTGAGGCCCTTGACGCCGTCCTCGCCGATATCTCCGCCAAAGATTCAGAGGCGGGCATAAAGAGGAAGCTGCTTTGTCTTGGAGACGTCGTAGGCTATGGCCCTAACCCGAATGAATGTATAGCGGCCGTAAAAAACAAAAAACATGTCCTGGAGTGCGTTGCCGGAAACCATGACTGGGCCGTCCTTGGGTTAACCGGTATAACTTATTTCAGTGAATACGCCAGGCAGGTAATACGCTGGACCGGCGAGGTGCTCTCGGATGCAAACAGGGCCGTTCTCGAAACCTTTCCTCTTGTCAAACTGATGGAAAAGGAAGGGCTTTTCCTGGTGCATGGAAGTCCCTATGAACCTCAAAAGTGGCATTATCTTTTGTATTTTTCGGATGCGGAGATTAATTTTGAAAATTTCAAGGGGTGGATATGTCTTATCGGCCATAGTCATCTGCCATTCGTAATGGAGCGTTCGCCTTCCGGCGGGCTGACCGCCTCAAAAACAGGCACGGAGTTGACGACCGGGTGCCGTTACATAATAAACCCCGGCAGCGTGGGCCAGCCCAGGGACGGCGACCCCAGGGCCAGTTATCTTCTTTTAAATGGGTCCAGGGCGGAGATCGTGCGGGTCCAGTATGATTTCAGTGAGACGCAGCGAAAAATGAGAGCGGCGGGGCTGCCCCCGCCGTTCGTTGAAAGGCTTCAGAGGGGTCTATGACCCGCGGTCTGTGACCTAATGCGCCCCGTGGATCAGCATCGGGAGACATCTTGTGCAGACCAGCTTCTCCTGTCCCTCGTGGACACAGTGCAGGTAAACCCTGTCTGTATCCTCCGCACCGCACGCAAAACACTTAACCTTCATTTTTCCCCTCCTCGATCAAGGCGTTTAGTTCATTAATGATCTTACCCGCGTCCATATTGTGCATCGTCGCCCCGAAGGCCAGTGTTTCCACCTTCATACCCGGGCATGTGAAGCACCCGTTGCCGAAATATTTCTCTATTATTTTTTTTGCCTCGGGGCTTCGGTTTATAACATCGCCAATCACGGAGTCTTTGGTTACCTTGGGTGCAGCTGCCATTTTAAAGCGCCCTCCTTCTGTTTTTCAGTTGACATCCTGCTTTTATGATAGCCCGCATTTAATTGGCAGGCCATGATAAAAATCATACTTCTCAAGTATGACAGCGGTCATGGTCAGGCCTGCAAGCCGCAGTCTAAAATCATTATAATGGAACCTATCTCAAAATAGGTTCTCGAAAATCTGGGAAAGGAGAAAAATAAAAAAATATTATGGACAGGTTCGTCAAGAGTTTTATCTTTATGAGCATCTTTTACCTGATGGCCGCGTCATTGCTGGGGGTGGCCATGCTTTCAGACAGCAGGTACCTTCCGCTAAAATTCGTGCACTCGCACCTGATGCTGCTTGGATGGGTTTCGATGATGATCTACGGCGTGGGCTATCATATCCTGCCAAGGTTTGCGGGAAGGGTGCTTAAAAGCAGGGCCGTAGCCATAGGTCAGTTCTGGACGGCTAATCTGGGCCTGCTTGGCATGCTCGGTTTTTATATGGCCGCGTACTATGCCCCCCGGACGCCCGCTTACAGGACGCTTTCCTCTGCTTTCGGAGGGCTGGAAGTGTTCTCGATAGCATTGTTTTTTTATAATATGATCGCCACACTCTATACGAAAGCGCCGGAATGAAAAGTAATGATGCCTCATAAGGGGTAATCCAAATTTGCCCTTCTTTGTTGTCATACCCGAAGTCGTAATCGGGTATCCACTTTGAAGTTGTTTTTAAAATGGCCAGTCTTTATCAGGATAAAATCGGGCGCCTTCGCGGGAATCGACAGGAGCCAACGCTCACAAAGATATATGAAAATGGCCGTTATAGCCGTCATTCCCGAGGTATTAATCGGGAAGCCATTTTCCTTAA
>JAKAGP010000166.1 GCA_021825785.1 Nitrospirota bacterium | reverse complement strand
CTCTCACCGGCGATGAGCCTTCTGGAATAGATCACCTGGTCCAGCCTGAAGCTGTCCTGGAAATCATTTATGGCGGGCGGGGAGTTCAGGGAGCTTATCTGAAAATCGGATGCCGCAAACCTCTGCTGGTCCAGCTTCGCCATGAAGACATACGTGGGGTTGTCCGTGCGCATATAACGGCTTTCAAAGGACAGGGACGGATAAAAATGTCCTTTCGAAACCCCCACGCCTTCCTTTGCGGCCTTGACCGCCCAATGGCCGGCCTTGATGCGGGGATTTTCCTTTAAGGCGGTCTCCACCGCCTGGTGGAGGTCCATCCGCGGATTTGCCTTCACGGATGCAGAAGGATTTTCCTGCGCGAAGACCATGCGGACAGACCCTGCCGTCAGGGCAAGGAAAAAGAATGAAAAAAGAAAATAAAATGAAAAATAAAAAAAAGAAGAAAAAACGCGTAAAAGAAAAAATTTACGGGATATCATCTCCTCGCACCAGGACTTTCCGCTCCCGCCCCGTTTCCGGACGAAAGCTTTTTCTTTTTTCTTATGAACTCCCTGAAAGACTTCATATCGCACCGGCCCGTGGTCTTCTGGAACTCCTGGCACTCCTGGAGGCAACTCCGGTCCTCCGCCGCCCGTTCCGTCCGGGCCAGGTCCTTCAATATATCGCCGGCAAACCCCAGTCCGTGGGCCTCAAGGTCTGGCCGGAGCTTGTAGAACATCAGCTTCTTTTCCCTCCGGGACAGCAGAAAACCCGCCGCTTTAAGGAGGTTCAGGTTCCTGGAAACAAGGGGCTGGGAGGTCCCCAGCACCGCCATTATCTGGCAGACGCAAAGCTCCCGTCCCGATACCAGCAGAAGGATCCTCAACCTGGTCTCGTCAGACAGCGCCCTGAAAACCCTTAAATGCTCATTCATAACATAATCATATAACCACAATTAGATATGTCGTGTCAACAGTTTTTGTGTTTTCGATTATATGCTCAGCGCGGATGAGCGCGGTTAAAGCGGTTTTTTCTCTTACATTTTTCGGATCCTGGAAGGTCTTATTTTTTGTTTTTTTCTTTTGCAGTCGAGAGGTACTCTATAGCCGCAGGTTCAAATCCCAGAGACAAGGCTGCCGCGGGATGGACGACCCTGCCTTTATAGACGTTCAGCGCGCTTCTCAGGGGAGCACTTTTTTTAAGGAGGTCATCCAAAAACAAAAAACCTTTTTCCACGCCGGCCAGCAATTTTATATACGGCAGGGTGGAGTTTGTAAGGGCGAGCGTTGAGGTCCTTGGGTAGGCTCCCGGCATGTTGGCAACGCAGTAGTGGATGATGCCGTCAACCTCGTAAACGGGAGCGTCATGGGTGGTGGGCCTCGAGGTCTCCGCCGTGCCGCCCTGGTCTACGGATATGTCCACGATCACGGAGCCTTTCTTCATTACCCGGAGCGCCTCTCTGTCTATAAGCACCGGCGCCTTGGCCCCCGGCACAAGGACGGCGCCTATCACGACATCGGCTTGCTTCAGTGCCTCCACGAGGCCGCTGCGGGTGAGGGCAAGGGTCTTTACCCTGCCCAGAAACATCTCATCTATCGCCCTGAGCCTGCCCGCCGTTATGTTAATGACGGTCGTGTCCATTCCGACAGCGGAGGCCACGCGGGCCGCGTTGGTCCCGGCGGTGCCGGCCCCGAGTATAAGACAGTTGGCGGGCGGAACGCCGGCCGCCCCGGCCGCAAAAACGCCGCTTCCCCCTTTGCTCTCCTGCAAATAATACGCACCCATAAGGGGGGCCATCCTCCCAGCGATCACGCTCATGGGGGCCAGAAGCGGCAGCCTGCCGCCCTCCTCAAGGGTTTCGTAGGCAAACGCGGAAACGCCGCTTGCAAGAAGGGCCTTCGCAAGGCCGGGGTTTGCGGCCAGGTGAAGGTAGGTAAAAAGGAGCTGTCCCTTCCTTAAAAATCCGTATTCCTCCGGCAGCGGCTCCTTCACCTTCACTATCAGGTCCGCTGTGTTCCATATGGATTCTCTATCAGCGATCCGTGCGCCGGACGCCCTGTAAAGCTCATCGGAAAACCCGCTGCCCAGACCGGCGTTTTTTTCAACGAGCACCGTGTGCCCAAGACCGGCAAGCTCCGCTGCCCCTTCCGGGGTCAGGCTTACCCGGTGCTCTTCCTTTTTGATCTCCGCGGGCACTCCTATTACCATGTGCTCATCTCCTTATTCTGATAAAAAATATCAGATAGCGCCCCGCGCTTCAAGAAATATTAAATTTTTTACCAGCGATAACAATTGACCCAATGGCATTGACCCGAATAACCCGCCGGATATATCATAACGGACAAGATAAAAAACAAAAACCATGCTTGAAGCCATTAAACAGTTAGAGATAATAAAAAGAGGCGCGTCCGAGATCATCGTCCAGGAGGAGCTTTTAAAAAAGCTCGAACGGGGCGTGCCCCTGCGCGTGAAAGCGGGCTTTGACCCCACCGCCCCGGACATCCATCTAGGCCACACCGTTCTCATGGAAAAGATGCGGCAGCTGCAGGACCTTGGCCATGAGCTCATATTCCTTATCGGGGATTTTACGGGGATGATCGGCGACCCCACCGGCAAGAGCGAGACCAGAAAGCCGCTTACCAGCGAGGACGCCGCCAGAAACGCCCTTACTTACAAAGAGCAGATATTCAGGATCCTGGATGCGGAAAAGACGCGCGTGGAGTTCAATTCCCACTGGATCGGCAACCTTAAGCCGGAGGAGTTCATCAGGCTTACCAGCCAGTACACGGTGGCCAGGATGCTTGAGCGCGAGGATTTCAAGCAGCGCTTCCAGGGCCAGACCCCTATCGGCATACATGAGTTTCTCTATCCCCTTATCCAGGGATACGATTCCGTCCACCTGAAGGCTGACATCGAACTAGGAGGCACTGACCAGAAATTCAATCTCATCGTGGGCAGGGAACTGCAGAAGGCATACGGACAGGCCCCGCAGAGCATCGTGCTCATGCCTCTGCTTGAGGGGCTGGACGGGGCAAAAAAGATGTCCAAGAGCCTGGGCAATTACATTGGGATCACAGAACCACCCCAGGAGATGTTCGGCAAGATAATGTCCATAACGGACGAGCTTATGCTCCGCTACTACGAGCTTTTAAGCCACATATCGAATGAGGAGCTTTTAAAACTGAGAAATGAAATAGCCAATGGCATGATGCATCCGATGAAGGCAAAAGAGGCCCTTGCCCTTGAGATAACGGAGAGATACCACGGGAAGGATGAAGCCCTGAAGGCAAAAGAAGGGTTCGAACTGGTGTTCCGGAAAAAAGAGGTCCCGGATGAGATACCGGTCTTTAAAATGGCGTGGGAGGAAGAGCTTATGTGGCTTCCCAGGATACTGAGGCTCTCGGGGCTGGCCCAAAGCGTCTCTGAGGCCCGCAGGCTCATTGAACAGGGCGGCGTGAAAATAGATGGGGAAAAAGTAAAAGTTTCAGACGTTGAATTAAAACTCCCGAAGGGCAGTTACCTGATCGCCGTCGGCAAGAGGCGCTTTTTAAAGATAGAGCCGGTTTGACCTTTTAGTTTCACCAAAAAAATGTTCCGGGCGCCTCCGCATGTGTTTTTGTTTGTTTTTCTCATGAGGCCCGCTTACATGTTAAAATCAATGGTCATGGATAAAAAAGACAAAAAAGGAAAAGTATTTCTGGTGGGAGCGGGCCCCGGGGACATCGGTCTTATGACCATACGGGGGCTGAAGTGCCTCAGGAAGGCTGACGTCGTAGTCTACGATTACCACCTGAATGCCCAGGTGCTCAATTACATAAAGAAGGACGCGGAGTTCATCTACGCGGGCAAGCGCGGAGGCCATCACACGATGAGCCAGGAAGACATTAACGCCTTGCTCGTGGACAGGGCCAAAAGCGGAAAGACCGTATGCAGGCTTAAGGGAGGAGATCCGTTCGTCTTCGGGCGGGGCGGAGAGGAGGCCTGCGCCCTTGTGGACGAGGGGCTTGAGTTCGAAGTAGTGCCCGGTGTGAGCTCATCCGTTGCCGCTCCGGCTTACGCGGGCATACCGCTTACGCACAGAAAGATATCCTCCTCGTTCGCTGTGATACCCGGTTATGAGGACATCACAAAAGAGGGTTCAGCCATAGCCTGGGAAAAACTGGCCACGGGCGTAGGGACGCTGGTCTTCCTCATGGCCGTCAAGAACGTGGATGTGCTCACCGGCAAGCTTATGGCAAACGGAAAACCCCCGGAAACCCCTGTTGCCGTCATAAGGTGGGGCACAAGGCCGGAGCAAAGGACCATTGTAAGCACCCTGGGCGAGATCGCCGGGGTGATGAAGGAAAACCAGATCAAGCCCCCGGCGGTAATGGTGATAGGTGAGGTTGTAAAGCTCAGGGAAAAACTCAGGTGGTATGAGCAAAAGCCGCTCTTCGGCCAGCGGATTCTCCTTACCAGGGAGCATAGCTCCGGGTTCGAGATGCTTGAGGACATGGGGGCGGAGGTCATGGAGTTCCCCACCTTTGAGATCGTCCCGCCCGAAACCTGGCAGCCCCTTGATGAAGCGCTCGGCAAGGCCAACTCCTATGACTGGATCGTTTTCACAAGCGCAAAGGGGGTAAAATTCTTCTTTGAACGGCTTCGGGAGCTTGGAATGGACATCCGCTGCCTGGGCGGCGCAAAAATATGCGCAGTGGGCCCCAAGACGGCGGAGGCGGTTAAGGGTTTCTGCCTGAAGGTGGACATGGTGCCGGAGGAGTTCAGGGCGGAGGGCCTCATAAGATCATTCGCCGGGTTGAAAGACGCTCCTGAGGAAAGCGGGAAAAAACTTGAGGGCATGCGTTTTCTCCTTCCCCGCGCCCAGGAAGCGCGGGAGGTCTTTCCTGAAAAAGTCAGGGAGATGGGCGGCCATATAGACGTGCCCCCGGTATACCGGGCGGTGAGGCCGGAGGCCAGCGGCAAGAGACTAAAACGTTTCATGAAGGAAGGCAGGATCACCGTCGCCACTTTCACAAGCGGAGCAACTTTCACAAATTTCATGGAGATGCTGGGGAATGAGGCAAAGGACCTGCTTGAAGGCATCGCGATAGCCGCAATAGGGCCGGTGACCGCAAAAAAAGTGAAAGAGGCCGGCCTCTCCGTGGATATAATGCCGGAGACGGCCACCATGGAGGCACTGGAACAGTCCATCATCGAATGGGCCATGACCTCTGCCGGGCAAAAAAAGAAATAACATACCC
>JAKAGP010000165.1 GCA_021825785.1 Nitrospirota bacterium | reverse complement strand
TAGTCAACCAGGGCTATATGGAGAGGCCCAAGAGCCTCCTGGACGCCGTAAAGGAGATACAGAACATGGCGGCCATGGAGATGGGCGCCGCCGAGGGCATCAATCCCATGTTCTTTTCGCTCAAGGACCGGTGGGACATGATGGTAGTTGGCATCAAAAGCTCTTTCCTGAGCGGCCTGATCGTGGCCTTCCTGACGCCCTTCGCCATAGGCGTGGTAGAAAGGATAATCCCCATCTTCGGGGACACGAACCCTACTATCTTCGACCAGGTCTACGCCCTTGTGCTGGCCCTGGGCTTTACCCTGGGATACGGCTTTTTCCTTGCCAATCTCAGGAGCTGCTACGTGGGCAATATCTCCAAGGCGATGATAAGAAACCTCCTGGGCGGAGCGGCCCTCGGGGCCGGGGCGAAGGCGATTATCGCCGTTATAGTGTTTAATTTCCTCTATCTCTATTTCACGGCCCACAGGATCGGCTCCATGGTGCTTCCGCTTGGAAAGCTGCTTACGGAAGCGCAGCTTGAGTACTTGTATATAAAGTTGCTGGAATTCCGGCCGGTGCTATTGATATCGTCGTGGTTTATCGTACTTGCAACGCTGCTTTTCATCGCGATACCTACGCTGGCCATCGCGGCCACAGCATATAAAAACAGGCAAAAGGAGGTTTAAAAAATGGCAGAAGATCAGGGCAAAAATGACAGGATCGCAAGGAAGGTTTCTCTTGCGCAGGAGAGGGACACGCGGGTTGTTATAACCCGGACGGTCGACACCCACCGGGTACTCGATATCGTAAGGAATGCCGACAGAGGGATCAGGATACTCAGGGCCAATATCCTTATCAGGTTCAAGCCCGAGGATGCGGTCCCGCTCCTTAACGAATATCAGAAGGCCATCGAGGGTCTCCACATAGCTGCGGAAAAGATTTGCAAGATGGCTGGCGTCCCATACAGGGCGCCACGGGGGCTTGAGGCCCAAGGTTCGGCGGACGGCCAGACCCAGGACGAAAAGGTCGGGGACCCGGCCGCGGCGGCCCACGCCAGCAAAGATGACAAGAAGAAAAAAAACCCTTGAAAAAATTTTTAGAGGGATTTTAAATATAGGCAGTTTATTCAAGTTGCCAGTAATAGAAAACCGCTCAGGTTTTCCGGTTTAACCGGTTTTAGCTGGCACACTCCTTTTGAGCACGGGAGCGAACTCCATGGTATACGGGAATTCCCAGTCCATGGTTTCAGACTGGCAGACATGTCAGGGAGTTGTTGATTGATCAAAGCTCGATCTCAAGCTAAAAAATCATAGCGAAAGTTTATCCGTCCTATCTGTAAAATCCACAGCAAATCGTCCGATCGTTTCTTAACCCTTAAAAACCGTCCTTGACGGTCAATCTAATTTTTCACACCTCCAGCTTACTGGAGACCGGTTCCGGTTCTCCAGCGGAGGTCATGTCCCCTTCAAGGGCGAAAAAACCTCTTTCCGGAGATCGTTCCGGAAGGAGGAGAGCATGGTAAAAGTCAGGATCAACGGCAGAACGTATTCGCTTTCGATGGAGGAATTCACAAAGCTCCTGATCGGGATGTCGCTCGCCAATCCAATTGACGTGCTGGACATGGCGGCCGGAAACGCACAGGAGGTAGTAAGACGATGAGCACTGAAGCGACAGAAAAGACGTTGCAGGCGGACCTTATACAGTTCACGGGAACGTCGGGTTATTACAGATGGTCCGCGCTCTATCCAAACATGGTCTTGACCGATGGGGCACGGTATTTGGCGGAAAAAGCTGGCGCATACTGGCTGATGGACGCCATAGCCAGCCATATCGTCTACGGCGGCAACCGCAAGCGCATGCGGGAGGAAGGTTTCGTCGTGGCCAAGATGAAGGTTAATGGGCGCTCTGCCAGGCTTACTCTTGACGATGGCAACGGAAACGTCCTGGCGCGGCAGAGGATAGGCTACACAGACTTCCCGAAACCGGGGATAGAACTCTATGCCGAATACGGGGATGGGCGCTGGGTAATCCTTCTGCCCTCTGAGCACTAAGGCACACTGAGAGAAAAGCCGTCTTTGACGGCAAGAGAAGCGGCACGGGCTAGATTCCGTCTTCGACGGGGCTGCCGGCCGCCATTTTTATTTCAAGGAGGTTTTTAGATGAAAGGCTACACGGTTTATGCGAAGAACGCGGGAATGGAGATCAGGACCGCATCCAAGGTGAGCACGGAGGAGTCCGCAACCGGCAAAGAGGGAAGGATAGCCTTGAGGTTCTTCACCTTCGGAAACGGGGACTCCCAGAGCCTCAAGTTCATCCTTAATCCCCTGGAGGCCTACAGCATGTACCTGTTTACCGCCGAGATCGCAAAGAAGGGCGGGAAGCAGACCCTCACGCACAAGTTCAAGGGCGAGGAAGGCGAAGTGACAAGCAGGCTTACGCTCGAAAAATGGGAAAAGGAGAGCAAATCGGGATATGCCTATGCCCTGAAGAGGGGCGATTCCAACGCCGTAAACGTGGCGATGGATATGGCCTCTTTCCTCTATGTGGGAGAGCTTTTAAAGGCGCTCTCGCTGGAGCAGGCATGGAGTTCCTACAAGGCCCAGGAAGACACCGAGGCTGGCGAAACCGCCGGGGTACCGGGAACGGCAGCTTCCGAATCCGGACCTGTAAAGAAGTAAACAAATCCTGACCTGACGGAAAGGGCGGAAAGTTTTAATCCCGTAAGGGAAAAAACCTCCGCCCTTTTTCCCCCGGGGGACGCCAAATGAAAAGAAAGCCGATAGGGATGGCAGTACTGCTTGTAAACAGGATGTTTAAGGTCAGCGTATATGTTGTGCCGATTCACATCAGGAAGGTCCCATACGATGTTGTGGTGGCCTGTATGAACTAAGAAAAACACTCCAGCCTTGCTGGAGACACCGATTCTCGGTTCTCCAGGAAGGCAAGTCCCTATCGGGACCCCTCTTCCGGAGAGCCGTTTACCGGAAGGAGGAGCACATGCCTAGAGAGATCGATGTAAACGCCCTGGACGTCTACGCTGATATGGCAGGAATCGCCGGCGTGGCGGCCGCACCGGCCGAGCATAGTGAAACCACCCAATGCAGAAACTGCGGACGCCAGTTGGGAAATGATGAGATCGAGTGCCCGTCCTGCGGCACGATAAACCTTTTAAAGGACAGACGGAGGTTTCCGGACAACCGCCCTACCCGCACAGGGGTTACCGAGGTGGAGTCCGGCAACTTTAATGGCAAGTATCAGGTATTCAAGAACTCCGACGGCTCATACGGCTGCAACTGCCTGAGCTTTCTCTTCCAGAAGAGAGTCCAGAACGGAGTCGGTTTCGCCACCTGTAAGCACATCAGGGATTATCTGACCGGCAATCCTGCAATAGAGCTGACAGGAGTAAGAAAACCCTCTTCGTGGCAGTTGGCGGCCCTCAAGCGTTTCGGGGTGGAGGCGAACGAGCACCTGACGGACGCCCAAGCATATTTCCTGTTTCATGACCTGCTTTCAAAACAGGGAGTGGAATACAGGGAATACGAGGGGCTTCTTCGTGAGCGCCTCTCGGTCAACCTGCTTCCTGTCTATTCCTTCGGCGTTGAGTTCGAGATGCTGGTCCGAAACAGGCAGGAGCTTGAAAGCAGGCTAACTCAGCTCGGGATCCAGGCATTCCAGACCGGCTACGACCACCAGATGACCACCAAATGGAAGATCGGCGCGGACAGCTCGATAAGGACCGAGACCGGGTACGCGGCGGTTGAACTTGTAAGCCCCAAGCTTTTTGGCGCGCACGGGTTCGATGCCGTAAGAAAGATTCTGGGCGCGGCCGGCGAGACAGGCTCCAAGGTCAACGCAAGCTGCGGCTTCCACGTCCACGTGGACGCCTGGAACTGGGACACGGCCCTCATGCTTGAGATCGCGAAGGTCTGGGCGAAGATCGAGGCGCCGGTCCTCTGGTATCTGGTGAGTCCCAGCAGGAGGAATAACAACTACTGCAGGCGGCTGGAAACTGACGATCTGGTCCGGCTAGCTGAAGACAACCTCACGGACAGGTACAAATCCCTGAATCTCTGCGCGTTTCAGAGGCATAAGACCATCGAATTCCGTTTGCATAACGGGACGGCCGAGCCGCAGAAGGCCGTGCCCTGGATAGTCTTCTGCCTGATGCTGGCGCATGCAGTGAAAAAGGGCCTTAAAAGCAGGGACGTGGAGCCCACGTTTGACGGGGTGATGGACGCCATCGGCATGGACGGAAGCGCCACATCCCTTATCAGGGAGGCCAGAAGTTACCTCCATGGCAGGTACATGCACTGGAAGGAGGATGCCGAAAGGAACCTCTCTCACGTGCCGCAGGTGCCTCTAATGGACGTGGACAGCTTCGATCTTGAAAGAGAGCTTGAAATAAGAAGAAGGCAGACACAGAGGCAGTTGCTGGCAAACCGCATTGAAAGCCTTGAGTACTCCTACAGGGCCAGAAGCGAGAGGTTCACGGAGGCAAACCCGGAACTTCCGCCAAATGCGCTTGTGAATCTCGCGGCAATGAGGCCTTCAAGCGTCATGCCGCCGGAGATATTCGAAAGCGGATACGAAGCGGGGGCTTGGGACGCTCCATCCAGAAACGGCGAAACAAGATACGCGGTGACCTTGGACAGGGACACCGATAACCTTGTCTGCGCCTGCAGAAGTTTCAGGACCCATAACCACTGCTGGCACACCGTAAACGCCGCCAGGTACGTCGCCATGAGAAGACAGGCGGCAGACCTGCAAAGGCAGATACGGGAGCTGGATCCGGAGGAGGTGGACACGCCATGTGCAGGATAATCGGGTTCTGCGGAAACTCCAATGCCGGCGTGACCGCCCTTATTCAGGCGCTTCTGCTGGCCGAGGAAAAGGGCAATCCGCACGGCACTGGACTGGCGGTAAAGACCCTGAGCGGAAACAACCTGGTCCGCAAGAAGGGCGTAAGGGCCAGGACATTTCTTCTCCAGGGCCATGCCAACTTCCTGTGGGACAAGAAGTACCGCTACGCCCTGGGGCACGTAAGGTTCAAGACAGCCGGAGAGCAGTCGGACAGGAATTCCCATCCCTTTGGTGTCCAGGTGCGCGATAAGTGGCACTTCGGCATCCATAACGGGATCATAGGGAAAACCAGGGAGCTTGCCCATGAGTTCGGCGTGAAGCCCGCGGCCGTGGACAGCGAGACGTTCTGGCGCTGCGTGGCAAGGCTACAGAACCAGGG
>JAKAGP010000164.1 GCA_021825785.1 Nitrospirota bacterium | reverse complement strand
GCGGCGGCCTGCCCCGCTCGCCCCGGATTTATTTTATTTCCCGCGAAAAGATTTTTAAAAGAATTTTCCCCGGCGCACTGCAAAAAGACGATAGAAGAGACATGTATGGCTGAACCTATAAATAAATACCAACTGTTCGCGACCCTCACCAAGTTCTACCGCGAAGCCCTACGTAAAGACAAAGCGGGCCGTTCCCTCTCCCAGACCTTCGGCCTTGACGGCCAAATCCTTGAACAGTTCAGCGTCGGGTTCGCCAATGGCGCACTATTGCGCGCCATTCCCTCCAAAGGCGGGGCGCGTGATGTCCTGGTGGACGCCGGGCTCATAACCAAAGACGGCAAAGAGGCCCTAACCGGCTGTCTTGTCGTCCCAGTGTATGACCAGCACGAGAACGTCCTTGGGTTTATCGCTATTTCCAAAGACTGCGCTGAATCCTCTTATCCGCCTGCGCTTTCCCGCCTGGGTATAAACCTGACGGCCTTCGCAGAAAAAGAGATCGTCTTTACGTCCTCGGTCCTTGAGGCTATAAAATATATGCAGGCCGGGCTTGTAGCCGTGCCCGTCGGCCTTGAACTTAGCGACGAAGAAAAAGCCTTTATAGAAAAATACCGGATAAGCAAGGCATACTTTGCCGCAGAACTGCCGGAGCTTTTAAAGGTAATGCAAAAACTGGAAGTTCCCTGCTATAAGATTTCCCTGACTTTCCCGGCCAGTAGCGCACAGATAGAAAAAGCTTTGCAGGCGTCCGAGCCGATAGGGGACAAAATCGGCCCGGACGCGATTGTGCGCGTTACCGACGAATTGGTGCGCTTCGAGTGCGGCAATCGCAAGTATGAACTTAAGGAACTTTCCCCGGACGAGAGCGACCGCTTGCGCGTAAGAGTTCGCGCAAACGGTGAAACAATGTTCCATGTTGATACGCTTGACCTATACGCCGGGCGGTCCCGGTCGTCCTTCTCCCGGAGCGCGGCCCCGCTGTTCGGCGTGTCCGAAGCCGCGATAGACGGCGACCTCTGCCTGATGATCCGCAAGCTGGAAGCCATGCGGACGGTAAGACGGGTTAAAGGCGATAGCGGCGACAAATACGCTATGACCCCCGACGAGGAAGCCGAAGCGCTGGATTATCTGAAAAGGCCGGACGTTCTTGCCCGCGTCATAAAAGACCTTGAAGTTATGGGCTACGTTGGGGAGGAAGTAAACAAAAAAATCGGCTACCTCATAACGATAAGCCGCAAACTTGAAAGCCCTCTATCCGGCGTGATAATAAGCCGCGCCGGCGCCGGCAAGTCCCGGCTGATGGAAGTGCTGGCGGAATTTGTTCCGCCTGAAGACCTGGTTTCCTATACAAGAATCACGCCGCAGGCTCTTTACTATGCCGAGAACCGCAGTTTGAGGCACAAGCTGATGATATCCGGCGAGGATGAAGGGATTTTAGGCTCTGACTACGCCATAAGGGAGCTGATTTCCTCCAAGAAGATCAAACTTGCCGCTCCGGTGAAGGACACCGCAAGCGGCAAAATGAAAACCGTGGAATACGAGGTAGAAGGCCCTATAGCCTTGCTATTTTCTACGACAAATCCGACTATACATTTTGAAAACGCCACACGGTGCTTTACCCTGACACTGGATGAAAGTTCCGAGCAGACCATGAAGGTGCATTACGCGCAAAGCCTTAACCGGACGATGGAGGGCAGAATGCGCGCAGGCGCTGCGCGGGATATAAAGCAGCTCCACCGAAATGTCCAAAGGCTGCTTAAAACCGTAGTGGTTCTGAACCCCTATGCCCCGCGCCTAACTTTTCCTACGAGCAGGCTTGAATCGCGCCGCGAATTTGAAAAGTATCTTTCGCTTATAGAGGCGGTTGCATTTTTGCGCCAGTATCAGAAGGAAGTCAAAAAGATGGCAGACAACGGAGGCGAACTACCTTATATCGAAGTAGAACCCAAGGATATAGAGGAAGCCAACGCCTTAATAACTGAAATCCTTGGCACTTCCGCCGATGAAATTTCCGGGCCTTCGCGGGAACTTATAAAGAAGATCCGGGAGATGGCCGAGACCCGCGCCAAGGAAATGGAAATAGACATAACGGCATACAGGTTTAACCGCCGCGATATCCGCGAGTATACCGGCTGGTCTGACAACCAGATAAAGGCGCACATCGGCCAGCTTGAAGAATTGCAGTATTTACTTGTAAAGCAGGGCGAGCGGGGTAAACTTGACCGCTACGAGCTGGCCGGAAACGAAGAAAATGACGGAAAAAAGCGGTTTTTCGGCCTGGCGGACCCTAAGAAGTTGGAGAAGTTGGGCCTAGTTGGGCACAAGTTGGGCGGCCAGGGCGGCGCGTCTTCCGTCGGAGAAAGGCCGAGTAGTTGGGAAGTTGGGCACTTTTGAGAAAAAGAACTAAGGACCGAACAGAACGGATGTATGAAATTCAGGAACCAAGTATCACGTTTAAAGGACTTTGAAAACCTTAAAACAGCTTTCCTTGAGCATTTGACGCTTAAGAACATACGGCCTTTAAGCGTAAAGCAGAACAATCTGGCCCTGCGGGTCTTCATCGGCTGGCTGAACGGTAAAGGAATTAACGAGGTTCAGCAGGTGGAACGGAATATTTTTGAGGAATACAAAGCCTGGCTTAGCGGATACCGGAGCCGCAAGGGCGAGCTGTTGGGGTCCGGGACGATCCGCGAGAGGCTGGAAACGGCCCAGCGCTGGTTTGCCTGGCTTAAAAAGAAAGGCGTCCTGATGTACGACCCGATAGCGGGCGTAAAAACCCCGAGGAGCAGGAAGCAACTGCCGAAAGGCGTAATGCGCCCCGACGAGATACGCAGGGTTATGGAGCAGCCCGATCTAAAATCGGGAATAGGCTACCGGGACCGCACGATGATGGAGGTTTTGTATTCCACCGGGGCGCGGGCTGCGGAGTTGGTGAATCTGAAAGTCCCTGACGTGGACCTGAAGAAAAAGATGGCGCGAATCAGAAACGGCAAAGGTGGCAAGGACAGGTATGTCCCGCTTTCAACGCCCTGCTGCCGGTTCCTTGGCCGCTACCTGGAAGCGATCCGCCCGGAACTCGCGGCGGGAATGCGGCCAAGTGGGAATAACTGGCTAAAAAAATCCGAGACGGGAAAGGATTTGCTTTTTCTGTCCATTTACGGCGGGCCAATGGGGAAAATCTGGCTTGCCGCATTGCTGAAAGAATATATCCATAAGGCCGGAGTAAGAAAAGCGGTCAGCCCGGTGCACAGTTTCCGGCACAGTGTGGCCACCCACTTATTAGAAGGTGGCATGGACGTGCGTTATGTGCAGGTGTTGCTCGGGCACAGTAATATAAACAGCACACAGATTTATACGCACGTCGAGCGCCACACATTACAGGCGCTTTTAAAAAAACATCATCCCCGCGAACTGGCGCGGGAACGGTTGCAGATATTTATAGATGAAGAAAAGAAAGTGTATGCCACAGCTTAGAGAAAAGACGGCCAAAATAAAATTCACACCCCGGCCCACGCCTAAAAGCGAGCTCCGGGAGCTGGCTGACCGCTATCTGTCCTGGATGGTTGCCACGCGCTACGCCGAGGATACGGTAAAAGGGGCCAGTTCTGATTTGTCCTGGCTTCTGCGCTACTTGGAAAGGCAGGACATTGATCGGATAGCCGACGTAACTGCCGAAATCTTAGAGGGCTATTCTTTGTGCCTTAGGAACCAGCAGAACACCCGGCACGAGGACCGTAAGATAAGCCTGGCGCAAGTCATGCACCGGCTTTTTACTGCCAGGCAGTTTTTCGGCTGGCTTGCGGGGCAGATGATAATTCTTGTGAACCCCGCAGAGAATTTAGAACTTCCTCGCCTGCCCGCAACCCTGCCGCAGACAATCTTGACGCAAAAAGAGGCCCAGCGTCTTATGGACGCCCCGGAGTTGAGAAGCCCTATCGGCTACCGGGACAAGGCGGTACTGGAAGTCGTTTATTCTAGCGGAATCCGCGTTAGCGAATTGTTCAGGTTGAAAGTAAGCGACTTTGATCCCAAAAGCCGGACGCTTTTTGTCAGGCAGGGTAAAGGCGGCAAGGATAGGATTTTACCGCTTCCGATGATAGCGGCGGGGTATTTGAAGGAATACATCGAGCGGGTAAGGCCAAAGTTTGTAAAAACCTTAAAGCACGATGACGGTATTTTGTTCCTCACGTATACAGGCTGTCCCTTGAACATCAACAAAATGACCGAAATCTTCACGCGCACGACGAAGGCGGCGGGCATAGACAAGCGCGTAACGGCTATGGTGTTGCGCCACACTATAGCGTCGCATCTTCTTGAGAACGGCATGGACATAAGGTATATCCAGGAGTTTATGGGCCACGAGAAACTTAGCACGACGCAGATATATTCAAGGGTTACACTCGACGGCCTGCGGAAGATGTACAACAAATCCCACCCCAAAGAAAAACGCCATCGGGGCGTAGCTGCTTCGAGCCTTCCAGAATAAGACAAGCGGAGTTCCTTGCAACGAATAAGAGCGCCGGGGAAAATTCTTTTAAAAATCTTTTCGCGGGAAATAAAATAAATCCGGGGCGAGCGGGGCAGGCCGCCGCTGCTGCGGCCGCCTGCTACGCGAGCGAAAGATGCAGTATACATTGCCGTTCGGCGGAGCCGGGAGCTGGCCGGGCTTTGACGGCCAGCGCAAAGGAGGTTTCTTTCTTTGCTGTCCTGCGGCAAGCCCGGCGCGGGCGCGATAGTGCCAGCGCGGGCGGCATCTCGCGGATAAGATGCGGCATACCGCGCTGTACGCGGAGCGCAAGCGGAGCGGGAGGCGGACGCCAGGCGGACGCCGCAAAGGAGGTTGTTTCCCCTGTCCCCGCGAGCCGGGCGAGCAACAACAGCGCGGGAGCGAGCGAGCGGAGCGCTTGCCAGCCGCGCCAGCGGCGGGCAAAGGGCGACGCCGCGAGCATAAGGCGCAGTATACCGCTTGACCAAGAGGGGGTCATGCGGCCAGGTGGAGATCGCGGCGATCCTAAATTTTAGCGATTCGTTGAGAGGGTTTTGGATAAAGGCTACGGTATGGTTCCCGACGAGCGAAGCAAGGAGCTTCCCTATAAAATTGTCCGAATACTCTCAAACTTTGCATGTCGCATGGGATATTCTTCCTCCTGGAAATCTGGAGGAAGTCCTTCACAGATTGTTTCAGAGAAGAACTCCGAGCAGTGAGGAAAGAGACCAGGCTGCTGC
>JAKAGP010000163.1 GCA_021825785.1 Nitrospirota bacterium | reverse complement strand
CGTTTTTTGCGCCTATTGACAGCGTCTGCAGGAGATGGGCCCTCAGGCCCGCGAGCCACCGGCCCACCATCCCCTCAACGCTGGCTTTGTCCTCCCCCACGATGAGCCTTAAATGGTCTATCAGCCACTGTACTGCCGGGTGGGAGATAACACGATGGAGATTGATCTGCCCTTTTTCAAACTGCTGGACGAGCTGGCCAAGTTCCAGGACAAGGACATACCCCATCGAGGAGATGGGTCCGAAAATGACAACGGCCACCAACAAAAGGGTAGCCAGCGAAGCCAGGGACTTTATCCTGAACCACTTAAGGCAAATTGCGTACACTGGATAGAAGACTATGGAAACCACAATCGCCCACGCTATGGGGCCCATGAAAGGGGATATTATTTCATATGTGAGATATCCAAGGACGCTTATAAAAAACAGGAGCACTATGAAAAAAAAGACCCTGCTGTCCTTCATGTCCATTACTTTCTTCCTGCTTTTTGGGCAGCTCTTATGAACGAGCTGAATATGTTCCGGGCAACGGGATCTCCGGCCATGCGCTCCGGATGCCATTGCACACCCGCAAGAAAAGAAAAAGTGCGCTCATTCAGGTAGAAAGCCTCTACAAGCCCTTCTTCCGAATGCGCCGCGGGAATAAGTACGTTTGCAAGCCTGCTTACCCCCTGGTGATGGCTGCTGTTTACCATGTGCCGTCCGGCGGGAAGCGGGCCTGTCCCTGAGATAATTATCTCATGCAAGCCCCGCCTGTGCGCTACTGTCGCCCTTCTTTTTTTTATCACCGGGATTTTTTCGTTGAGATCCGTCTCCAGGTCCTGATACAGACTTCCCCCAAGGGCAACATTGATAAGCTGCATCCCGTAACAAATGCCCAGGATAGGCACGTTCTGACTGATGGCGGCCCTTATGAGAGATATCTCAAAATCCGTCCTTCGCGACGGGACGAGTTTCATGGGGACCCTCTGCTTTTCACCGTAATAGTAGGGCTCGATATCGTCACCGCCAGGAACTATTATCCCGTCCAGGTATTCCAGAACCCTTTGAGGGTCTTCCATGGGAAAAACCGGAACGGCCACAGGCATCCCTCCCGCACTCAGGACGGCCAGTGCATACTCCTCTTTGAGGGAGGCCCGCTCTCCGGATGGGTCTGGTCCGGGGTCAGCGGTTATCCCTATAACCGGTCCTTTTTTTAAAAGCATGTTTTTATTTTTTGATTTTTTGCCGCGGCAGGACTGAAAATAAAAAAATAGTGCGGCCGTCCTTTATTTGCCCTTTCTCAAGACCCTGCCGGGCCGCCTTCCCGTGAGAACGCCCCCTGTTATTACCGCATTGCCGTTCACAAGCAGATGCTCAACCCCCCGCGCCTTTTGAAATGGCTCCTCGAAGGTTGCGGTATCCGCTATCCGCCCGGCGTCAAACACGGCTATATCGGCCACAAATCCTTCTTTTATCATTCCCCTTCCGGAGAGTCCGAAGGTGTCCGCCGGAAGAGAGGTGATCTTTCTTACCGCCTCTTCCAAGCTCATGAGTCTCTCTTCAATTGTATACCTTTTCAGGAAGCGGGGAAAGGTTCCAAAGGCCCTGGGATGGGGCTTGCCCTTTGCGCTTGGCCCGGAAAACGAACGTGCCGAGCTGTCTGAGCCCACCATCACCCACGGCAATTCGTACAGGCGGCGCAGGTTGTCCTCGTTCATGCTGTGGAATATGGCCTGCACCCGCACCTCGCCCCTTATCAGGATGTGAAAAAGCACATCGAGAGGGGTTTTTTGTTTTTCCCCAAGCGCGCCTGCTATTTCAGCCAGGTTTTTGCCCTCCATCCAGCTGTCTTCCTTATTGGGGGTGGAGGCTATGTAGACGCTTTCCCAGTAAGGAGAGTCTTTGACTTTTTTGATCTCGTCTGATATCTTCCTGAGCGCCGCCGGATCCCTTAGCCTGGCAAGCTCGGCCTGTGAGCCCCCCTCATACGCCCACGCCGGCAGTATAGTGTCCAGGTCCGTTGACGCGGCGGTATAGGGATAACGGTCCGCAGTGGCCCTCAGTCCGGAGGCCCTGGCATCCTCCATCGTTCCTATAGCCTCCGATATCTTGCCCCAGTTCCGCCGTCCCGCCGTTTTCATATGGGAGACCTGCAGACGCCCCGCCGCCTTTCCGATGGTTATGGCCTCCCCGAGCGCCTCGATAAGGTTGTCTCCCTCGCTTCTTAAATGGGTTGTGTAAATGAAGTTGTCATATACCCTCCTGCCCGCCTGCGCCAGCCTCACGAGCTCTTCCGTGCGGCTGTACGCCCCGGGCGGATAAATAAGGCCGGTCGAAAGGCCGATGGCCCCTGCCCGCAGGGACTCCTCCAGATGGGCGGCCATGGCGTTCAGCTCGTCATTCGAGGGCTCCCGGTCCGCGTATCCCATTACGGAGGCCCTCAGATTACCGTGACCTGTGAGGGTGGCAGAATTCATGAGGAGGCGGCGCTTTTCCAGGATATCCAGATACTGCCCCATGCTCTCCCAACGCTCGGTTATCCCGTATTCCAAAAGGTCGCTTTCCCTTTGCTGCCTGGCCGCGCCGGCGATAGGCCCTCCCGAAAGTCCGCAGTTGCCGTTTATCTCACAGGTGACGCCCTGGAAAAGCTTCCCCTCCGCCGCAAGGGGGTCCGCAAGCAGAGTGAAATCGGAATGGCTGTGAGTGTCTATGAACCCCGGCGAGACGCAAAGCCCCTTTGCGTCAATAACGAATGATGCATCTCCCCCGCGCGCCCCGCCAACCAATGATATGTGCCCCTGGGAGATGCCGACGTCAGCTTCCACCGGCGGCTGTCCGCTTCCGTCATAGACAGCACCGCCTGATATGAGGATATCGAATTTTTTCACGAGGCTTTAGTTTTGCTTTCTTTTGCTTTTGCTCTGCTTTATTTATGTTTTTGTTTTTACAGTATCAGCGCACCGGGTCAAAAAATAGAAATAAAAAAACGTCAGGCCCCCGGTTCCCGGGTTTTTCCTTTTTCATTGCTTTTGTATATTTGACTTTGGGCCATGGCGCGGAGGGCCCTCACGGGAACGCTCCTGAAATAATCGCCGATGCCATCCGCTATACCCTGTGCGACCTCATCGATATAAGAGCGCTCCTCAAGTAGCTCCTCGTCTTTGGGATTGGAGAGAAAGGAGACCTCCACCAGCGCAGCAGGCATTTTATCGCCCACAAGCACATAGAAAAGGGCCTCTTTTACGCCCAGGCCAGGCTCGTTGGGATGATACTCACGGACGTAAGAGCTTACGGAATTCTCAATATAGTTTGCAAGCCTTAAAGAACCGTCCCTTTTGCCCTCAAGCTGAAGAGAGGCAAGGATATAGCCAAGCTGCGATCTGGCCTGCTTCTGCCTTTTCATGGATATCTGGTTTTCCCTGGCCGCAACCCTGTTTGCCTCGGCATCATTCGTCCAATTCAGAAAATATGTGGTTATCCCCCGCGTGGCGGAATCCGAGCTCCAATTTATGTGTATCGATACGAAGATATCCGCCTGGACCCTGTTGGCCATGAGTGTCCTGTTGTCCAGGGTAATGAACTTGTCCTTGTCCCGTGTGAGGAAGACCTCATAATGGGGATCCTTGCCTAGAATGCCGGCCAGCCTTCTGGCGATGGCAAGGGTGTATTGCTTTTCGTGCTGGCCGTCCGTGCCGCTTGTGCCGGGGTCTTTCCCGCCGTGGCCGGGATCTATCACTACGCGCCATTTATTAAAGGGGAACGGCCCGCCTCTTTCGTCTTCCGACGGCTTCCGCCGCCTGACATCAGAAACAGAGGCCAGGACATTATTTCTGTTTCCGTTTTTTAAGGCCGGGGCAGTATTATTGACGAATGATGCGGAGGCTGAAGGTGCAACTTTTTTTGCCAATGCACCGTATATCTCTTTCTCTTTTGCGGAGCCGCCCCTTCGATTAACTGCCAGCGCCGAAGGCAACTCGTGGGAGGGCGCGCCGGACAAGCCGTTCAAGACATCTGTTCTTATCCGGTTGATCTGAGCGGCGATCTCAGAACGTCCTGACTTAACAGAGGGTCCTGGCTCAACAGAGAGTCCTGCGCCGGGATGGCTTGCGGCTTTACTCTCATCCCCATTGAACCCTTCGGAGAAATCAAGGACAAGACCTGAATTTTTTTTGCCGGAAGGCCTCGTTATGCTTACATTCGGCGTGCTATTGAATTCAAAAACAACCCTTACGGTCCTTCGATCGAACTGCGCCACTCTTACCGCGCTTACAATGCCTCCGGCCTTGAGTCTCCTTTGCAAAATCCGGGAAAGACCCCTTTTCAGGTTTGAGCCCAAAAGGTCCACGTAAACCCGTTGGGGCTTGGAAAGGGCGTGCTCCTGGAAATCCACCTTGCCGCTGGTCACAAGTACACATTCGGCGCGCCCAGTTTCTGAGGATATCTTTACGTCCTTAAGCTCGCAGCCCATGGCGGGCTTTAGTCCCGGGGAAAACGAAAGAAAGATAGCCGGAAAAAATAAAAATAAAAATGAAAAAGTCCTTCCCTTCATACCGCCTTCACTTGAGATATTTTCAACTCCGGCAATTCTTTTTTAAAAGTGGACTCCACCCAATTTTTCATCGTGAGCATTGACATGGGGCACCCTTCGCAAGCCCCCTTGAGCCGCACGTAAACGACCCCTCCCTTGATATCAACCAGCTCTATGTCCCCGCCTTCAGACTTCAGCCCCTGGCGTATTTTCTCAAGCGTTGCTTCAAGTTTATCTCTTAACACGCTGTTTTCCATATATATTTGAACAGATATTAAAAAATAATACTTATTTTTGCAAGGGAAAAATGCATAGCGAGCAAAAAGTGAGCGAATACGGTAAATAAAAAAGGTCCTCACATCCGATGCCCGCGCAGGCATAAAATGAATAGTGGGCAAAAAGTGACGAATTTTCGAACGTAAAAATGTAAAATTTAGTGTCTCAGCTCGATAAATATCGCCGGACAAAGCGGCTGTCGCGCTAGCGATTGTTTTTTTAGCCTAGCTGCTCTATCTCCGACTGAAAATAGCCGGAAGTTTTCCTGTCAAAAAGGCAGAATTCAATTGTCTCAAGGGTAGTAGCCGGGTTATCACGGATGAAGCGGAGGGCAGACCTCACAAGGATTCTGGCGCATCTGTCCTTGGGGAAACCGAAAATGCCGCTGCTTATGGCGGGCATGGCAATGCTTTTGAAGGACTTCGCGGAGGCCAGCGCGAGAGCGGAGAATACCGC
>JAKAGP010000162.1 GCA_021825785.1 Nitrospirota bacterium | reverse complement strand
CGGCCAGAGGCGCCGTCGCCCCCATTTCGTGGAATATCCCCGATATCGCCGCCGCATGGTCCGGCTCCAGCGCCAGGCAGATCTTTTTGCCGCTTAAGTAAAAATGGGCGTCTCTCATCGCGTCCACAAGCATCCGGCGCTCCCTCTGGTATTTTTCAGGCACGGGCCTTCCGCTCAGTTGGGAAAGCATTTCAAAAAGCCTGTCCGTGCCTTCAAGCCCGAAAGGGGCGGAAAGCACCTTGTAATCCATGCCGGCCCTTTCCCTGAGGAGGGAGGCAGCGGCCTCAAGGCTTTCCCCTATCACGATGGTGAACTCGGAGGATGCCATCCGCCCTATCTGTTCAACGGTTGTGCCGCCGGCCGCAAGCGCGGTCAGCCCCTGGCGGCTGCCGTCCAGGCTGGAGAGGTCCGGCAGGATGATGGGGTCCTTCAAGCCAAACGACCGGACGATCTCTCTTATCGCGCCAAAATCCGCCGGGGTCAGGTGGGAACCGGCAAGTATGTTTATCCGGCCACGCACTTTATCCGGCCATGCCGATCTGTCCCCCCGCGGGACCAGTCCTTTTATGACGGCTTCAACCGCTTTCCTGTAGCCGTCCTCAAGGCCGCCCGCATAATCCGGAGTGTGGACCAATACAAGCTTGCCATCAGAACTTGCCGTACCGGTTTTCATCTCCGGCTTCATCACGCTTTCAAGGTCATCCCCTTTTATCTCCGAAAGACCGGAGGTGAGCACGGCAAGCAGCCCGGGCCTTTGTTTGCCCATGATATCCCGGATGGCGGACAAAAGCTTTTCCCCGCTTCCCATTACCACTTCTTCGGTAAAGAGCTTTGTGCTCTGCAGGGCGATGGGCTCCCTGAAATGTTTTGTCAGGAGCACTTTCTGCAAAAAGGAGCACCCCTGCGCGCCGTGTATCAATGGCAGGCACCCGTCGATCCCCTGGAGGGCCATGGCCGCCCCAAGGGATTGAGAGTGCCTCAGGGGATCTTTTTCCATGGAAACGCCCGGCCCCTTTTTAAGGGGGTCAGTCTTAAGGGGTAAAGGGCGGTCAGCAAGCGCATTCTTTGCGGCCCCGGTTTTATTGAGATCAATGGGCATCATACGATTAATGCCCATGCGGCCGTGAAAAAACTCCGGGCGGCCATAAAAACGTATGCTCTTCGCTATATCGGCGGCCAGGTTCACCAGCCCGCCGTATCCGGCATAGGGAACGTGCCTCTCCTGGTTCACATCCACGAAAGGGAACCCCTCTTTCACCGCCAGATACAGGTTCCTGCCGCCCGCTACCAGGACATCGGCCACGGTTTCTTTCATGAGCCTCTTCAAATTCTTTGGGGTCGTGTCCTCATAGAGAGGGGCGTCCGGCCCCAGTATCTGCCTCATCTTCTCTTCGTCCTCGAAGGTGCTCTTTTTCGTGCCCACGGCGGCAACCTCTATCCCCAGGTCCATGAGGGCCTGGATTATGGACCAGCTCTTCACCCCGCCCGTATACAGGACCGCCCTTTTGCCTTTAAGAAAACCGTATTGCTCAAGGGCAAGCGCGAGTTTCAACTCTGCCTTTTCTATTACGGCCTCAACCTGTCCCTTCAGCCCTTTGCCGCCTGCCGGGTCCAGCAGGGCTGCGATCCCACGGAGCGCCTTGGCCATCTCCGTTTTCCCGAAGAAAGAGACTTCCAGGTATGGGATCCCGTATTTTCTCTCCATCTTCCTTGCCACATTGATAAGGGCGCGGCTGCAGACAACTAGGTTAAGCTTTGCCATGTGCGCGTACGCCACCTCGCGGAAGGTGGAGTCCCCGGTGATCCTTGAAAGCACCCTGATGCCGGCCTCCTCAAGCACCGGTTCCACCTGCCACAAGTCCCCTGCGATGTTGTATTCGCCTATCAGGTTGATATCGAAAGCGGTCGTGTATTCGGGCTCTTCCGTGCCGATCACATTATCCAGGAGCACCTCTCCGGCTATCCTGTTGCCCAGGTTCTTGGGCCCTATGAAGCCTGGCGCGTTCACGGGTATCACCTTTACAGAGACCTTTCCGTGCGCGGCCTCTCCGTTGATCAGCTCTTCGGCTTTTTTGCAGACGGCGTCTATGTCCTCCCCGTTCAGCCCGCTTACGCATGTGGAATGGACGAATACCGCCTGCGGATGCAGCCTGCCGTGCGCCTCCATGATCGCCTCCAGCAGTTTCCCTTCGGCCCCGTAGATGATGTCCATCTCGTCCATGGCGGTAGTAAGCCCCATGGTGTGGAAGACGCCTTTTTTTGACAGCGTCCCCCGGCCTTCCCAGGAATTGCCCACGCACCCTATGGGCCCGTGCACTATGTGGACAGCGTCCGCGATGGGCTGAAGCACTATCATGGCCCCGTCGAAGGCGCATGATTCGCCTCCTCGCGAGCGGCAGACCTTTTGCGAACCGCCGCCGGGGCGGCAGCCCGCATTCAAAAGCTTATCAGCGTCTTTATTTTTCAAGTTGTCAGCCATCCTTCAAGATCATGAAATCAAAAAACAAAAAACAAAAAACAAAAATCACCTGATCACGTCGAAGCTCGCTGAGTCCATCGTGTTTCTGTCCATCTCATCGAGCACCGTGTTCACTATCTGCGTAAGCATGTTCAGCGCCCCCTGGTAACCGATGATCGGATACCTGTGCAGGTGGTGCCTGTCAAAAAGCGGGAAGCCTATCCGCACAAGCGGCGTGCCGGTGTCCTTCCAGAGAAATTTTGTGTAGGAGTTCCCAAGCAGCAGGTCCACAGGCTCGGTAAACAGAAGCGAGCGCAGGTGCCACATGTCCTTGCCGTTATAGACCGTCCCGTTCGCGCCGAAGGGGCTGCTGGCCAGAAGCGCTTTCGCCTCCGCCTCGAAAGCCTTGTCCCCGTTCGTGCAGACGATGTGCACGGGCTCTCCGCCCATCTCCATTACGAAGCTTATCAGCCCCAGCAGCAGGTCCGGGTCCCCGATCATGGCAAACCTTTTCCTGTGTACGTAGGGATGAGAGTCCACCATGGCGTCCACGACTCGCCCGCGCTCGTCCTCCAGGTCCTGCGGGACTGGCTTGCCCGTTATGGCGCTTATCTCCTCCAGCATGGCATCAGTGTTGCCAATGCCTATAGGCGATAGGGAAACCGCCTTCTGCCCCCATTCCTTCCGTATATAGTCGAGCGTCTTCAGCGTGGAGTATTTCTGGAGCGCGACGGTGGCCATGGAATTTATCGAATCCGCCGCCTGGTCAAACGGGGTGCCGCCGGGATAGAGCTTGTATTCGCCCGTGTTGGGGGAGTCGTAGGTTTCGCTAACATCGGCAAGCACGGTGTGCTCCACGCCCATCAGCTTAAGCATTCTTTTTATCTCCCTTATGTTGCCCATATAGGTGTCAAAGCCTGGGATTATGTTGAGCCTTTGCTTCTGCTCTCCCTTCTTGCCCGCGGTTATCGTGGAGAGTATTCCTTTGAGCATATTGTCATAGCCCGTTATATGGGAGCCAACGAAACTGGGCGTATGGGCGAAGGGAACCGGCAGGTCCCTGGGTATCAGCTCCTTCTCTTTGGCCTGCCTTATGTATGCGTTCAGGTCGTCCCCTATGACCTCGGCCATGCAGGTGGTGCAGACGGCCAGCATCCTGGGCTTGTAAAGGGCATAGGCATTCTCCAGCCCTTCAAGCATATTGTTGAGCCCGCCAAAGACGGCAGCGTCCTCCGTCATGGAGGTGGATATGGCAGCCATCGGCTCCTTGAAATGCCTGTTCAAGTGGCTCCTGAAATAGGCCACGCACCCCTGCGCGCCCTGCACGAAGGGCATTGCGCCCGCAAAACCGGAGGCGCAGAAGACAGCGCCAAGCGGCTGGCAGGCCTTGGCCGGGTTTATTTTTACGTTTTTCCTCTGGAAATTCTTCTCCCTGTATTCCTTCGTCTTCGTCCAGTCCGCTATCTCCTGCACCTTCTCAGCGGGCCAGGGGTTTTCAAACTCTTTTTTCTTTTCGAACTGCTCCTTGTATACCTGTTCTTTAAAAAGCTCGTTATGGTCTCTTATCTTCATTTTTGCGCTCTCCTTCTATGATGACTTCTTGCGGCGGATGAGCCCCCATGTGGGGCTGTTCACGGTCATGTCCATGTCCCGGGCGAACACCGGGAAGCCATCGAACCCGTGATAGGGGCCGGAGTAGTCCCAGGAGTGCATCTGCCTGAACGGCACGCCCATCTTGTGGTACGAGTATTTTTCCTTTATGCCGGAGCCGACCATGTCCGGCTTGAGCCTCCTGGTGAACTCTTCCATCTCATAAAGCGTGGCGTCGTCCATTATCACCGCGCCCTCTTTCATCTCCGGATAGGTCCTCCTGTAATCGTCGTTATGGCCGAACTCGTAGCCCGATGCCACAACCTCCATCCCCAGGTCCTCATAGGCACCTATCGTGTGCCTTGGCCTGAGCCCGCCCACGTAGAGCATCACTTTCTTGCCTTCGAGCCTCGGCCGGTATTCCTCTATAAGGGCGTCCATCACGGATTTGTATTTTGCGATGACCTTCTCTGCGTTTTCCTTTATCCGGTCGTCGAAACGGGCGGCTATGTTCCTTATGCTTTCGTATATCTTCGTGGGGCCAAAGAAGTTGAACTCCACCCACGGTATGCCGTAGGCCTCCTCCATATGCCTGCATATGTAGTTCATCGAGCGGTAGCAGTGGATAAGGTTCAACTTGGACTGGTGCGCGATGGCTATCTCGTTCACCGTGGAATCCCCGGTCCACTGCGCCACCACACGGAGGCCCATTTCTTCGAGTATCTTCCTTGAGGCCCAGGCGTCCCCGCCTATGTTGTAGTCCCCAATGATGTTCACGTCATAGGGCGTGGTCTTTTCAAGCTTCCCTTTCCCCAGGATATAATCCCGTATAGTGTCATTTGCGATGTGATGGCCAAGGGACTGGCTCACTCCACGGAAGCCCTCGCACCTTACCGGCACTATCGGGATCTCAAACTCCTTTGCTACGCGTTTGGAGACCGCCTCTATGTCGTCTCCGATGAGCCCCACCGGGCATTCGGAGAGTATGCCTATTCCCCTTGAGAGAGGGAAAAGCTCCTTAAGCTCATGCAGCGCGGCATCCAGGCCTTTGTCCCCGCCGTAGACGATATCCTTTTCCTGTAAATCGGTAGTGATGTGCATGGTGCCAAAGGTGTCTATGCCCGTCTTGCCGTTATAGTAGTTCCGCCTGGACCACCAGCTGTACTGCCCGCAACCGACAGGCCCATGGCTTATGGTCACCTGGTCT
>JAKAGP010000161.1 GCA_021825785.1 Nitrospirota bacterium | reverse complement strand
CTTGAAAACATCTTGAATATGTTCAGGTGGAATGCCCTGCCCAGTATCGCGTACTGATATTTTGATATATCCGTAGTGATCGGGCTCCACACGCACAGAAAGCTCACCGCTTTGATTCATTGCCTGCACAGCATTAAGATAAAGGTTTAACAAAGCCTGCGTGAAGCGATCGGGGTCTAACTTTACAGGTGGCAAATCAATTGGTATAGATACCGATGTCTTAATGCCTCTAATTTCTACGTCACGACTAATCAGATTAAGGCTATACTTTATTAATTTGGCGATATCTGCTTCCTTTATTTGCAGGTCGTTGGTACGAGCAAAATCCAGCAGGTCGCTTATCACCTTGTTAAGCCTATCAACCTCGGTCATCATGGTTTTTGCCGCTAATTTTTCATCGCTATCGTCAGGGTATTTGGCTGCAAAATAGGCTGCAAACCCCTTGATTGAACTCAATGGGTTGCGAACTTCATGCGCCACTCCTGCGGCTAAACTACCTATAGCGGCAAGCTTTTCGCGGCGACGCAATGCATCTTGCAGATGGCGAACTTCTTTTAGGTCTTTGATGATATATACAAATCCTATATGAATATTTTCCTCCGTCATTATATGAGAAGCGCTGACACTTGCCGGCATATGCCTCCCGTTTCTAAGAGTCAAACTCAACTCTTCTTCCAGTATCCTATCTTCTTGTCTTAACCGTAGTGACACTTCTCTCATTTCCGGGGGCCAATATTCCTGAATGCTTTTACCTATGTTGGTTTGAGCAATTACCCCAAGTATCCCCTCGGCTGTTTGATTTAGGAATACGGCCACTCCATGCAAGTCAGTAACAACCAAACCTAATGGAAGGCTGGCCACTACCTCGGAAGCGATAGCATTTATGCCCAACAGTTTATTATGGGAAGAACGATACTTTTGAGCCAGCACAACAGAGAACAGGCCGCCCAACCCTAGCAGGACAAGCACTGCCGCAAGCAAGACGGTCATGCGGATGTCCTGTTTCAAGGCATACTGGAATGGCTCTGGGTCCAAACCAACAAAGATTAGCGGGGATACTTGGCCGGATACTTGGTCCCCAAGACATCTATCCATCCACGCGAAATGGTTTGGGCCACAGAAGCCCATTAATATGCTATCGCGTCCTAAGCCTGCCCCCATACTAGAAGAAACAGGTGTGAAAGCTTGGTAAACTGCAAACGCCTCCTTACCGGCCGGGCTCTGCAAATAAAGCCACCCTTGCTTGGTGTCTATGCTAGAGGATTCAAAGGTGCTGGACGCAAAAAGCTGAGTACCAACAAGCTCTGAACGGTTGTGCGCAAGTATCTTGCCTTGGCGGTCGGTGACCACCAAAAAGAGAATATCTGGCTGGCTCGCGGTTTCCTGCAACAAGGTTTGGAGATTGGCAACAGAACCTTGCGTCCCCACAATACCCGTGCGGGTGGCGGCTTCAAAGGCCCTGATTAAAGCTGTGCCTTTCTCGACCAGAATTTGTGACATGTAGCGCTCTTCACGACGAATATTGAAAACGGAAAGAGCCGCCACAACCGCGGCCAACGCCAGGGCGGTGGCTAAAATCACCCATCCTGGGAGCGCGGACCCCCAAAGTTTGCTTCTACGCTTAGGCAAAAGAGACCGACCTTCCACTATAACTGAATAAGCTTTCACCTCGGCCAGGGTTGGCCAATAGGCCATGCATAGTTAATATACACCACTATCTAGCTTGGTGTATATAAATCATACACAACAGCCCCGGCTAGAGTGCTCGTATTCCTTGAGTTACCGGTATCCCTGCGTCTCTCCTCGCATAACCAGTGATAAATAAAAGACAAAACTCACTATGCCCTCCATGGCACGGGTATTGCTAAGTAGGGCAGCAATTGGAACCCTTGACAAAGGAGAACTCACCATGAAGAAAATACTGATCGCAATGACTCTGGCCTTGGCCATTGGGACAACCACCTCGCAGGCTTTCGCCTGGGGCTGGGGCTGCGGCTCTGGCTATGGGAATCCTGGGCCAGCGGCCAACAACAGCGCTGACTTTCAGCGGTTCGAGGCGGAAACCGCCTCCCTACGCAACAGCCTCGCCGCCGACCAGGCTGAGTATGCGGCCCTGATGAAGCAGGCCAACCCCGATCCTGCCAAGGCCAGGGCCTTGGCCGAGAGGATCAGCCAGAAGGAGTCTGACCTCAGGACCAAGGCCCGCGACTTGAACCTCGCCTCGGGGTCGGGACCCTGGATGGGTGGACACATGATGGGTGGGACAATGATGGGTTACGGCCACGACCACGGGTACGGCGGGTTCTGCTGGTAACCACGCACGTGGGGAGGGGATAGGCCCCTCCCCACAAATGGGGAGATGGAAGATGTGGTGCGATTTTGCCGGCTTTCCCTCGTTTGGACATATATTGGGAGGCGGGTGGGTTTCTCCTTATATTGTCCTCTGGGGACTGTTAGCAGCGGCCGCGGCTTGGCTGATTTACAAATCTCTCAGGACCAACAGATCGAGTGATCAAGGTAGGTATGATCGTATAGACTCACTTGAAATTTTGAACCGTAAACTGGCTGCTGGAGAAATCGGGCTAGAAGAATACCAACGTATTAAACAGGCCATTACCGGCTGATTTAATACGCCAACACCTATGAATATTTAACACATTTTTATCACGTTAGTCAGTTCAACGTAATGGAGCCTCAGATGGATAGCCACGAATCAGCCGAAAGCTTTGGGGGGAGATGGTTTCTGTTTCCCCCCCTTAGGAACGCCCTGATCGCCGGGGTGCTCTCGGCCGTGGCCTTCGCCCTCGGCCACCTCCAATTCATTCCCCACCTGGCGGAAATTGGCACCTATGTGTTTGCCATACTCCTCGGCGGCTACCACTGGGCGCGAGAGGGGATGGAAGAGCTGCTGCAGGAGCGGGTGGTTGGCATTGAGGTTCTCATGATAGCGGCAACCGTGGGCTCCTCTGCCTTGGGCTTGTGGGACGAAGCGGCGGCGCTTGTGGTTTTATACGGCGCGGCCGAAGGACTGGAGGAGCTTACCTATGCCAAGACCAGGCACTCCATCCGGCAGTTGCTGGACTTGGCGCCCCAGCAGGCCAGGAAGCTAATCAACGGCGAAGAGATCAGCGTCGGAGTTGAGGAACTGGAGCCAGGTGATGTGTTCCTGATTCGTCCGGGAGAATCAATCCCAACCGACGGCATCATCGTCAAGGGCAGATCAAGCATAAACGAAGCGCCGATTACGGGGGAGGCGGTCCCAGTCGAGAAGAAAGTGGGGGATCGGGTATTTTCGGCCACCATCAATCAGGAGGGCGCGCTTGAGGTCAGGGCGACCGCTTCCTATAAAGACAACACCTTGTCCAGAATGATTCATCTCGTCGAAGAGGCCCAGGCCCAAAAAGGCAAGGCCCAGCTTTTCATAGAGAGATTTGGACGCCGCTACACGCCTCTGGTTCTGGTGGCGGCAGCGCTTATCATCGTGGTCCCGGCCTTGCTGGGGCTGTCGCTGTCTGAGTGGGCGACGCGCGCCATGGTGTTTCTCGTGGCAGCCGCACCATGCGCCCTCATAATGTCCACGCCCGTGGCCATAGCAGCCGGAATCGGGACCGCCGGCAAGCATGGCGTTCTGATCAAGGGCGGCGTGGCCCTGGAGAACATCGGGAAGATCAAGGCCGCGGCGTTCGACAAGACGGGCACCCTGACCAAGGGCAAGCCCGTGGTCACTGATATCGTGGCGCTGAAGGGCGACCCTGAAAGCGTGCTGTGCCTGGCGGCTACCATCGAGCGCAGTTCCGAGCACCCCATAGCGAGGGCCATCGTCGCTCGTGCCGAGGCGGGAAGAATCAAGTGCCTGGAGACCACGGACTTCTCTGCCGTCGCCGGTTACGGCGCGGTGGCTTCGATCCAGGGGCGAAGGGTATACGTGGGCAAACCAGGCCTGTTCAAGAGGATGGGTCTTCAGGTGGAATCCCTGGGGCCGTTGGTTGATTTGCGCGCCGCCGGCAATACCGTCATGCTCGTGGGAACGGACGAGGGGCTGGAAGGGATAATAGCCCTGCGGGATGAAGTCAGGCCGCAAGCCAGGGAGTTTATCCAGCAGCTTGGCGAAATGGGCGTAAAGGCCGCCATGCTCACCGGTGACAACGAGGCATCGGCCAGGGCGGTGGCTGAGGCTGTGGGCATAGATTCAGTGTATGCCGACTTGAAGCCTGAGGATAAGATGCTGGTTCTGAAGGAGCTGAAGCAACGTTTCGAGCACGTGGCCATGGTCGGGGACGGCATCAACGACGCGCCCGCCCTAGCCAGCGCCAGTGTAGGCGTGGCCATGGGGGTAGCTGGTTCGGATGCGGCCCTGGAGGCGGCGGATTTGGCTCTCATGGCCGACGATCTTTCCAAGCTGGTCTATGCCGTTCGCTTAGGCCGCAAGGCTAACAGGGTGAGCCAACAAAACATCGTGTTTTCGCTGATTGTCCTCGCCGTGCTCATACCGGCTGCGGTCTTTGGCGCGATCAGCATCACGGTCGCGGTGCTGGCCCATGAAGCCTCCGAGCTGCTGGCCGTGGCCAATGGCCTGCGGGCCGGCAGGCCGTAGGTGTATTGGTCCTGGTATCAGTCTATTCAGGCGCGGCCTTGCCTGGCTGGCCTTGCCTGGCTTGACAGCGAGCGGTTTTCTGCTTATAGTATGAGCAAAATAGTGGGCAATTTTCTTGTGCGGAATAAGTCAACTTTTAAATGGGTTAGCTAGAAGGGGCGGCAACCATCCACCAATGCGGCACGGGAAGGCAACATATCTCCTTGCTATTGCCCTTGTCCTCCTTCTTGTTCAGGGGGCGGGTGCAATGGTGCTTTGTGTTGCCCCTGGGCAACACGTGTCCTTTGATGTTCCCGGCGCAACGTGTTGTAGCAAATCTCCTGTTGGGCTTCCCGATCACGTCGTGAATGGCGCACAATCTTTACAGCAAACGTCCTGCTGCTATTGCATAGACTCCCTTGTACAACTTGGGACCGCGGTATCTTCCAGGCCATCCGAACCAGCCCCTCCAACCTCGGCAGGCCTGTTCCTTCCGGCCATCCGCATGGCTCCACAATCTGCGACCGTCATCAAGACATCGGCCTCGGCCCCCGTTCCAGACACGTTTACAAGTCAACTCCTCCGTTCCGTAATCATTTTAGCCTAATCTCCTCCCCTCCCCTCAGTCCCATGTAAGGCTGAGCGGCCGGATTTTGCCGGCCGCTCAGCAAGACCCCCCCAATACCACTGG
>JAKAGP010000160.1 GCA_021825785.1 Nitrospirota bacterium | reverse complement strand
CCGATCTCAGGAGGCTCCTGGACAGGCGTTTCGGGGTGGGCGCAGACCAATTGCTTGTGCTGCTGCCTTCACAGGAAAAAGAAAAAAACCGTCTTCGCATGCGCATATTCAATGCGGATGGCAGCGAGGTCCAGATGTGCGGAAACGGGATCAGGTGCCTGGCCAAATACATATGGACACGGGGCCTGGCCCCGAAAACGGAAAAACTTGAGATCGAGACCCTGGCAGGTATAATTTTACCAGAGGAAAAAAACGGTCTCGTCCGGGTGGACATGGGCGCCCCGCGCCTTGAAGGCCGTGAGATCCCGGTGCTGGCGGAAGGCCGGATAGTGGACTACCCCCTTGAGATCGAAGGGGCGCATTTTCCCATCACCTGCGTTTCGATGGGCAACCCTCACGCGGTCATATTTGTGGAGGACGTAGCCGGTTTCCCGGTGGGCCTCTACGGACCGCGGATCGAAAACCACCCCCTGTTTCCGGAACGCACGAACGTCGAATTCATACAGGTGGTAAACAAGGGGCAGATAAAGATGCGCGTATGGGAGAGAGGATCAGGCGAAACACTGGCCTGCGGCACCGGGGCTTCCGCATCGGTTGTAGCCTCGGCCCTGAAAGGCCTTACTTCAGGACGCGTGGAGGTTGAGCTTGCAGGCGGACGGCTGGATATAGAATGGGCCGAAAACGGGCACGTTTACATGACGGGCCCGGCTGAAGAAGTCTTCGAGGGTGAGATGTTTTTTTCACAAGAAAAGGAGGAGACACATGTTTGAAGGCTCCATGGTGGCCATGGTAACCCCTTTCAAGAAAGGCAAGCTGGATGAAAAGGCCTTTGTAAACCTGGTCAAATGGCAGATAGAGGAAGGGACGAACGCGATAATACCCTGCGGCACGACGGGAGAGTCGGCAACGCTCGATTTCGATGAGCACTACAGGGTAATAGAGCTTGCGGTAAAGGCGGCCAAGGGACGTGTGCCCGTAATAGCCGGGACTGGGGCGAACTCCACTCAGGAGGCAATCCAGATAACGAAGAAGGCCGCCCGCCTGAAGGCTGACGGTGCGCTGCTGGTCTCCCCTTATTACAATAAGCCCACCCAGGCAGGCATATACCTTCACTATAAAGCTGTCGCCGATTCGGTAAAGGGTTTTCCCCTCATACTTTATAATGTGCCGGGCAGGACCGCATCGAATATCCTGCCGGAGACGGTAGCAAAACTTGCCGGGATCAAGAACATCGTAGGCATCAAGGAGGCCACCGGGGACATGAAGCAGGCAAGCGAGCTCATCCGCCTGTGCGGAAGCGATTTTACGGTGCTATCCGGCGATGACTTTACCAATTTTCCTCTTTACGCCCTGGGCGGGAAGGGATGCATATCGGTCAGTGCCAACGTGGCCCCCGGCCTTCAGGCCCGGATGTGGAAGGCCTGGAAAGCCGGAGACGTGCAGGAGGCAAGAAGGCTCCACTATCAGCTTGAGCCCATAAACAAGGCGATGTTCATTGAGACAAACCCCATTCCCGTAAAGACCGCGCTTGCAATGATGGGAAAAGTGCGGGAAGAGTTCAGGCTGCCGCTGTGCACGATGTCCGAGGAAAACAGGAAGAAGCTGGCCAAAACCATGGCCGCAAGCAAACTGATCTAAGGAAAAAATTCATATAAAGGGCCGCCAGTGATGGCGGCCCTTTTTTCTTTTTTGGGATATAAAAGCACGCCCCACACTGCTCTATACTCAAATCTGTTATAATTCCGCAGTTTACAACCATAAATGCCGTGGCAGAAATGCAAAAAGGAGGCAACTGGCTTGAGAGCGTCATTTTTTCGTAAGTCCGGTTTCAGGTTGATCTTCCTTTTTGCCGTCTGCGGCGTATCGGTTATGGCGGGATGCAAGGGCGGGAGCGCGCCGGCCAACAACGTCCCGGCGGCGCACAGCGCAATCCATAATAGCAAATTGCCTGCCAGCGGCAGCGCCCCGGTGGATTCGGCTTACCTGCGGGGACAGACCGTTATTGTGCATAGCAACACCGGCAGCCCCGTAAAGACCGGCCATGAGTTTGCGGAACGGAACACGAAGGCGAACGGCAGCGGAATAAACCATACGCAAGGCCAGGCATCAGCAATGGGCACGATGAACGCCACATCGTACACCAAAGGGACGGACAATCCCTCTTACACCGGAACCTATGACGGCAACGCTGCCGCCAGCGGCAGCGGCCAGGAGGACGATTACCGGCAGGAACAGGCAGTTACGGTACCCGGCAACACCGGCGGCCCCGTAAAGACCGGCTCTGCGTTTACGGAACGGAACACGAAGGCGGACGGCAGCGGGATAAGCCATACGCAGGGGCAGGAATCCACGACGGGCAAGATGAGCAAGGTGAGCACGGCGGGCGTCACATCGCATGCCAAACGGACGCCGGCCTCCGCAAAAACGAAATACGCCTACGTGGTGAATAAAGATGCTAAAAAAACCGCATCGCAGCGCATATTGAAGCAAATGGCGGAGGATGCGGGCGAAGCGCTCACGGCGATGGCCCTCTCTACTGCCGAAACAGGGTGGGAGCCTTATTCCGTCACAGTCGACCCCTCGGGCAAGCACGCCTATGTGGCGAATTACGCCGCTAACACCATATCTCAGTACACGATAGGGGCAGACGGAGCGCTCATGGCCATGACCCCCGCAACGGTAGCTACAGGGCTGGACCCCTATTCCGTTACGGTCGATCCCTCAGGCAAGCACGTCTACGTAGCGAATGACGGCGATAACACCGTATCTCAGTACACGATAGGCGCAAACGGAGCGCTCGTGGCCATGACCCCCGCAACGGTAGCGGCCGGGTCGGAGCCCGATTCCGTCACAGTTGCCCCCTCGGGCAAGTATGCCTATGTGGCGGATTACGGCGGCAACACCGTATCTCTGTACACGATAGGCGCAAACGGAGCGCTCGTGGCCATGACCCCCGCAACGGTAGCAACAGGAAATTGGCCCGAATCCGTCACAGTAGACCCTTCTGGCAAGTATGCCTACGTGACGGATTACGCCGCCAACACCGTATCTCAGTACACGATAGGCGCAAACGGAGCGCTCGTGGCCATGACCCCCGCAACGGTAGCAACAGGAAAAGGTCCCCGGTCCGTCACAGTCCACCCTTCGGGCAAATATGCTTACGTGGCGGATGAAGACGGCAGAATATCGCAGTATACGATAGGCGCAAACGGAGCGCTCATGGCCATGGCCCCCGCAACGGTAGCAACAGGAAATTGGCCCGAATCCGTCACAGTAGACCCTTCTGGCAAGTATGTTTATGTTGCGGCTGAAGGCGGCAGCGTATCGCAGTATACGATAGGCGCAGACGGAGCGCTCATGGCCATGACCCCCGCAATGGTGGCAACAGGGTGGAGTCCCTATTCGCTCACAGTCAGCCCCTCGGGCAAGCACGTGTACGTGGCAAACGGGTTAGCCGCCAACACGGTATCCGAGTACACGATAGGGGCAAACGGAGCGCTCACGTGTATTGCCAAGGCAAAGCCGGGACGTATCGCGTCCGTCATAACGGCGCGAAAGGCGCGGCCGGCGGATGCTTTAAAAAAATCTTCGATGGAGACGGCCCAACTGGGTGCAAAGTAAGAAAGGGCCCGTATGGGATTTTTCAAGCTCTTCTTTCCGTGATTTCATTACTATTCAACTTCTCCCCGGGTTTTCTCTCCTCTTTACCTGTTCCACCAGCAGTAATATCATTTCCTGCGCCGCATTAAGGCCCGCCCTTTCCGTATCGATGGACAGGTGGTAGTTCCTCAGATCCGTCCAGTCCTCGCCAGTCATGGCTTCGGTGAACCTGGCCCTGTGCCGGTCTGATTTTTCCACAAGCTTTTCAGCCTCGGCGGCATCGCTCATCTTGTATAAATCCATTATCCTTGCAACCCTGAAATCCACCGGAGCATGAATGAAAACGTTCACAAGACCGGGCCGGCCTGCAAGCACCTGGCGGGCCGCGCGGCCCATGATCACGCAGTCATATTCCGCGCCTATCTTCCGGATTATCTTTGACTCGGCCTCAAAAAGGTCGCGGTCGTAGACGGCGTGTAAGGGGGGCGGCATGTAAGCGGTCTCAGGCGAACCCACTATAAAGGGCCTTATGACGTCTTCGAGAAAACCGGAGAGCTTTTCATCCCGCTCTGAAAGTGTGCTCTCCTCAGCCCCTATGATGCCGGCCGCCTGCCTCAGTATCTCCCTGTCAAAGTACCTGAAACCCAGTCTCCCGGCCAACGACTTCCCTATAAAGGAGCCGCCGCTTCCAAACTGCCTTGCTATGGTTATCAGGATTTTTTCCTTTTCTTTTTCTTTTCCCATCTCTTCCCCCTCAAGGATATTTTCAGGCAAATGAGAGATTAATCAACTATTATTTCTCTTTCCCCAGGCGCCTGTCCTCCCCTTAAAAGGAGCACAAGGGGGATGGAGAAGACGAAAAGGACCATTACAAGCCAGAAGACGTGGTTATAGGAAAGCATCGATGCCTGCCTCTGGAGCTGCCCGTTCACTATATTGAGCGCCTTATATCTTGCGATTGCCGGGCCTCCACCCTGCCGCGCCATTGCGCCCGTCATCGCATGCACGAAATTGGAGGTGTTTGCGCTGTAAGGTGTGATGTCTCCCACGAGATTGGCCCTGAATATCTGCTCTCCCCGCGTAAGCTCCGTGGCGGTGGCGGCGATGCCGACGCTGCCGAAAACCTGCCGCACGACATTATAAAGCCCGCTTGCGGCGGTCATCTCGCTCTTTTTTATGGTGGCCAGAGCCGCCGTGGTCAGGGCCACAAAGACCATGCCGAAGCCCGCGCCCTGCAGAGATTGGGGTATGAAGAGGTCCCAGAACCCCACATCAAGCGACATGGTTGAAAGCTGCCAGAATGAAAAAGCGGTCATTATGAGCCCCAGGCTTATCAGCACCTTGGGGCCAAGCCTGTTATAAAGCCTCCCCGCGACGGGCATCATCACAGCCATGGCCAGGCTCCTGGGCATGAGCACAAGCCCCGAATCGAAGGCCGGGTAACCAAGCAGCTGCTGTAGAAAAAGCGGCAGGATAAACAGGCTGCCGTATAGCCCCATGCCCAGAACTCCCCCTATCATCGTGCCTGAGGCAAAAGGCAGGTTTTTAAGCAGCCGCAGGTCCACCGCTGGCCTTTCCGCCGCGAGCTCCCTCCAGATGAAGAGCAAGAGACCGGCAAAAGCGGCCACGGCAAGCCAGACTATCAAGCCTGATTGGAACCAGTCCTTCTG
>JAKAGP010000159.1 GCA_021825785.1 Nitrospirota bacterium | reverse complement strand
CGTGGCAAATAAAATCCTGTTTAATCACGCCGCCCTTTTCGCAACCGGTGTGGATACACCTATGACCAGCCTGGGAATGAACTTTTTTTAGGGAAATCCGGGAATACGTGGATAAAATCTGACGCTATGCGCAGTTATGCTTTGTAACACGAAGCGCGGCGCCGGGCTTTGCAAACCGCAACGAGGAAGATGCGTATCGGCGGGCGATTATACGCATGGTCGGGGACAGCAGGTTCTGTATATCGTGGGCTGAAGATAGGAGGATGTGAGCCTGTTTTAGCGTGCTAAAATTTAATCATCGCCCCTGTTCAAGGAGGAAGGAGGAGGCAGTTATGGACTTGCATGATGAGATTGCGGCTGTTGCCTACGAGCTGTTTGAGGCCAGGGGATGTGTCGACGGGCTGGCCCTCGATGACTGGCTGAATGCCGAAAATATCGTGCTGGCCAGGCATGCAGGACAGGAGATAGAAGAACCGGAAGAAGAGGAAGGGGAGGCGGTCTCCTTTGGTGAAGAGTTTGCGGCAGCCGGGGTTGGGGCTGGAACGCGGAAAACGGATGAAGCCGAGGAGTCTTATCCGGAGGGGATGTCTTAATATTTTTCAATTGACAGCGCCGATCGTGGTTTGCTAACTTACAGGATAATTTTAGATTGAGGCGATGGAGTTCGCCTTAAACCGTCCGTTCGGACTGATAACTCCTGCCGGAGGAAAACCTTTGGCAGGAGTTTTTTATTTATACACAGGAGGTGGAATCAAAAATGCCGGATGCGTCCTCTTTGATGTCCTCATACTCATGGCTGAAAACGGAACTCCTGGATTGCATTGACGAAATGCTGGGCATTGAGGGCATCCGCGGCTGCCCGTGCGAAGAGTTGCGGGAGAAGATAGGGATGGACCTGTTCAATCTAGTTGTGGTCGGGCAGTTCAAAAGGGGCAAGACCAGCGTCATAAACGCCCTCCTGGGGGCCGAAATACTCCCTGTTGCTGTAGTACCACTTACGTCCATCGCCACCATAATGACTTACGGGGAGGCACTCAGGTTAAAAGTCTATTTCAACAACGGGAGGGTGGCCGAGATAAGGCCGGAAAACCTTCACGAATATGTTACCGAAAAGGGCAATCCGAAAAACATCAAGGATGTTAGCGAGGTAATAATCACCTATCCCTCCCCTTATCTGAAAAATGGGGTGCGGTTAATAGACACGCCAGGGGTGGGCTCCATCTACCAGCACAACACAGATGTGGCCTATCGTTACCTGCCCAAATCCGATGCCGCCCTTTTTCTCCTTTCGGTAGACCAGCCGATGGGCAGAGCGGAGCTGGATTTCCTGAAAGACGTGAAAGAGTATTCAAACAAGATATTTTTTCTTCTAAACAAGGCCGATTACCTAAACGAAAAAGACCTTGCCGAATCTATCGATTTCACGACTAACGGACTGAAGGAGATCATGGGCCAGGACGTAAGAATATTCCCCGTTTCGGCCCGGCTTGCCCTGGAAGGTAAAACAGGAAATTCTCCGGAGGCGCTTCAAAAAAGCCGCCTCCCTGAGTTTGCCGCGATGCTCAATGCCTTTTTGATGGAGGAAAAAGGGAAAGTCATCATAACGGTTGCGGCAAACAATCTTTTAAAGGTGATCTCCCAGGCCAGGTTTGAGCTGGAACTGGAGACAAAGTCGCTTACGTCTCCTCTGGAGGACCTCCAGAAGAAGATAGGGACTTTCGAGGCAAAAAAACAGGAAGTGCTGACGGAGAAACAGGATTTTGACATTCTTCTGGACGGCGAAACAAAAAGGATCATCAAAACGATTCTGGATGAGGACCTGGAAAAGTTCAAGAATAACCTGATTGCCCCTGAGCAGGCACACCTTGAGGCGGAGTTTGCCAAAGTTGTAAAAACGATGTCATCCAAGGAGCTGAGGACTTCTCTTGAGCAGCTGGTCATCTCGCATGTGAAACAGGCGTTCAATGTATGGCACGCAATCGAGGACGAAAGGCTCTCCAAAGCCTTTGAGGCCATCTGCCGGCGATTTGCAGTGAAAATAGATGAGACCGTTGATGGTCTTTTGAAGTTCTCGTCCGATCTCTTTGAAATCCCCTTCGCTGCGGTGAAGTCGGAGGCGTTCTGGACCGCAAGGTCGGATTTTTATTACAAGTTCAAAGACCAGCCAGTGGGGCTTGAGATGCTCACCTCTTCATTGACTCTGGCACTGCCAAAATTCATAGCCGAAAAGCTTATCCTCAGGAAAATGAAGGCTTACCTGTCGCAAGTCATTGATATCCAGTCCGGGAGGGCACATCACGACTTTTCGGAAAGGCTCGATAAAAGCAAGCTGGATTTCAGATGGGAGATGCTTCAGAAAATAGAGGCCACAATGGAGGGCATATCGGCCGCCATACAGACCGGCATTAGCCGCCGCGCAAAAGGAGAGGAGGAAGTCAGCCGGAGGAAAGAAGCCATTGCTCTTGCATCGGAAAAACTGAAGGAGATCGGCGGCAAGCTCGATGCCATAAAAGCGGGCGCCAATGGAAAGGCTCCGTTTAATGCCGCCTGATGACGGAGCTTTAGTTGGCAGGGAGGATGCGCTTAAAACACTGCTTTCCGCCATTCGGGAAAAGAAAAGTCTTCACATCTATGGCCCGGAGGGGACGGGGAAGAGCGCATTGCTGAACTGGCTTCATGATAACTGGAGTGATCTTGGATGGCTTAATGGCCGGCCGCTAATTCCCGTATTTTCAAGAAACAGCGGCACATTCAGGGAAACAGTCCTCTCCATTTCGGATTTTCTGCTTGGGCATTGCAAAAACCTCAGGAGCGTGGACAAATACAAGGAAGTTACCGAAATCAGTCATTCCCGTGATTTCAGGAAGCTGGATATTAAAGCGTTAAGAAATCTGATTTACACACATTTGAAGGGAGGGGAATTCTGCCTTATTCTCGACCACCTTGAATGTGTGACACCCAGGATAAACGGCTTCCTCAGCATACTTTATGAGCAATGCCTTGTAATAAGCGCAAGCAGACAGAATTGGGAATACCTTGACTATGGATTCAAAGGACACATAGGCTACGCTCTCAATTTTGTGCCGAAGCTCAAGATTGAAAATCTTTCGAAAACTGATGCGCTTACACTTATGGAACAAATTGCCGGACGCACCAGATTTGAAGACGGCCTGCTTGAGAGCGTGTATCAAATCTCACATGGTAATCCAGGCCTGATCCAAAAGATAATGCGCAAGGCGCTCCTGCCTGGCTACCGGACTGGCGGAGGTGTAAATCTGAAGCTCATATTAATCGACCTGGAAATAGAAAAAATAGGGAAGGGACATTAATGGTTTTCTTTTGTCCGGCATGTTGGAGGGAAATAAAAGCGGATGATGACAGATGCCCCCACTGCGGAGCTGATATAAAGCAGCACGAAAAGATGGACTTTGAGGGAAAATTGATAAATGCCTTAAAGCATCCTGAGCCCGAAACTGTGTTGAGGGCGGTATGGGTACTGGGCCGAATCAAGTCTGATAAAGCGATAAAACAGCTTATTAGTCTCTTCGGGCAGACAAGCGATCCGTTCCTGAAAGTGATAATTCTGGAAGCCCTGGCCCGGATAGACACACCAGAAGCGCTTGGTTTTATTATCAGGTCAGTAGATTCGGAAGTGGCCATGGTCAGAACGAAAGCCAGAGAACTTTTGGACAGGAAATACAGTGAGAAAAAATAATAACAAAAGCTGGCTGACCAAAAGCATTTTTGGGATTGGCCTTACAAGTCTGTTTAGCGATATGGGGCATGAGATGGCAACGGCCATTCTGCCAATGTTTATAGTCACCATAGGAGGCACGGCCGCTACACTTGGTCTTATCGAGGGAGTTGCTGATGCTTCGTCCAGCTTCGTCAAGCTCTGGATGGGCTATTGCAGCGACCGAATCAAAAAAAGAAAACCAATAGCGGTTATAGGTTATGTGATTACGGCCTTAAAGGGGCTGTTTGCGTTTACTACAAGCTGGCCCCAGGTGCTTGCTATAAGGGCGGCGGCATGGATGGGCAGGGGCGCAAGGGGACCTGTGCGCGATGCCATGATGGCCGATATGCTGGAGCCGGCTAATTACGGTAGGGCCTTTGGATTTCACACCGCCATGGACACACTTGGAGCGGTCCTTGGTCCGGCAATCGCCCTGGCGCTTGTTGGGGTCCTCAGCTACAGGCAGATATTTTTGATCTCCTTTATACCGGGGCTCGCTTCAGTCGGCTGTTTCGCTTTCCTGGTCAAAGAAAAAAAGAGAAAACCTGATGGGCAGGCGGGGTTCTGGAAAAATATAAAAGAGCTGCCGCTCAATTTCAAGCTTTTCGTCTTCAGCGCCGGGATATTCGGCCTCGGCAATTTCGCGCACACGCTTTTGATCCTGAGGGCCACTGAAATACTTACGCCCCAATACGGGAAAGCTGCGGCGGTGAGCATGGCGGTTGGCCTTTATACCCTTCATAATGTGCTTTATGCCGGGTTTGCCTACCCCGCCGGGATACTAAGTGAAAAGGTCGGCAAGCGGACGCTTCTGGGCGCGGGCTATCTTTTATTCGCGCTGATGTGCCTGGGCTTCATCCTTGAGCCGCCCAAACTATGGGCAATGGCAATATTATTCATATTGGCAGGCGTTTACATAGCGCTTGTGGATTCGATGGAGCGGGCCCTGGCCGGAGAACTTTTGCCGGAACACCTAAGGGGGACGGGATACGGATTTCTCGCAACCGTAAACGGGATAGGTGATTTCGTGTCAAGCTTTGTGGTGGGGTTATTGTGGTCCAGGATTTCACCAGCCGCCGGGTTTGTTTATTCAGGCATCCTGACCTTCATAGGAGCCGTCCTCCTCTTCATGGTAAGGAACAGAAAATGAATGTAGTAGACTGGTCAATATATGAGCTGGTAAAAGAATTGGACGATCTGGAAAAGGCTGAATCCGTCCGGAGCAGGCTTATAGAGCGCGGTAAAAAAGCCGTGCCCGCGCTTGCCCATTTTCTGCACGAGAGACCCGGCAATCTCAGGCCAAGGAGTCTTGCGGCCGAGGCATTGAGAATTATTGGTGGTCAAGACGCCTTCGATGCTCTCGTTAAGGGGCTTGAAGCTTTCGCCTGGGTAGAAGATCCGGTGCTGGCCCTGGAAGAAGAGGCCGTTAAGAACAGAATTGCAGCAGAGTTGAAATATTTTGGACAGGGCGCCGCATGGCCTCTCCTGAAAGCCCTTGGGGAAAAGAGGCTTATTGCCGCCGGTGGATTCTGTTTGGGTTTTACGGTCTTTTCATGGGAATGACAGAAGGCATCCAGAAGGCA
>JAKAGP010000158.1 GCA_021825785.1 Nitrospirota bacterium | reverse complement strand
TTCTTTTATCAGAGGATGAAGGGAATTGTACGTGAGGACGTCAACCTTTCTGCCAAGCAACTCTTCGAGCGCCAATTTGAGGCCGCTCAGATCAAGAAGGCTTTTTCTACCCTCGAATTCAACAAGCAGGTCTATATCGCTCTTTGCGGTGAAATCCCCCCTTGCAGCCGAACCGAAAACAGCGGCCCTCCTGACGTTAAATTCCTTTAATATCCTGATTAAGGCCTCTTTTTTTTCTTCAAGGACTACGTTCATAATCAGTATTTTTACAGGGCATATTGGTGTTTTGCAAGAGAAAAACGGAAAGCTGGGGATGAGAGTTAAACTCACGACCTGCTGATTAAGAAGTATCCTGCGCAGGCACCAACGTTTTCTCTCTTGTTCTCCGGTGTTTGATATTGTTGGAAGATTTCCGGTTTTTGGGGATGGCGTTTTCTCCCTTGTTCTCCCTTGTCTGGTGCACAAAAAGTGCGCAGTCGAAACGTAGGGATGCGAGATATAACCTGTCTACAAGGGGAAACTGTTTCCGTCGCCTTTAGCCGGATTCATATTTTTTCCTTTCCTTTTCTTGACACTTCAAGAATTCTAGTTTATTCTTGATTTAAGCTTTTGAAACGATAATTCCGACTGGATTGACTTGTAAGGAGGCAAATAGATGAAACAGAAAGTCGGCACATTAATCGAAGAGAACGTATTACGCAAGGCAAAACGGCGGGCAGCCGGGGAAGGACGGCCACTAAGCGACCTTATACAGGATGCCTTGGAAAGCTATCTTTCCAAGGCTGTGGATCCCGCGAGGCGCGAGGCCGCATACCAGCTTTACTGCGAGCGGCCCATGAAGCTTACCTCTTCTCAGCTCAAGGCCGTTCTCGAAGAGGACGCATGGGACCTGTAAAATAAAAAACCTCGACAACATACCCGGAGGCTCTCTCTGCGTGATTGATACGAACGTCCTGATTTACGCGGAAGAGGGTGTTTCCAATCAGGCGCGGAGGCTCATTCACCGTTGTGCGCGCGGCGAACTTACAGGGGTTTTGCCACAGACGGTCTGGCAGGAATTGACGCATAAGCTCATGCTGGCCGAGGCTATGATGAAGGGGCTAGTCCCGAGTGGCAATCCGGCGGCTCGACTTTCAGCGAAACCGGAAGTAATTAAAGAGCTGAGCCTTTACCGGGAGAAAATTCGGGCCTTGGCCGAACTCGGGCTCGGTTTCGAGTCCTGTACGCTTAAGGACCTCACCACGGCCGCTTTCGGGTTGCAGGAAAAATATGGGCTTCTTACAAATGATGCGGTGGTGCTGGCCGTTGCGGTAAGACTGAAAGCTGATGCGCTGGTATCGGCGGACAAGGCATTCCATAAGGTGATCGAGACGGCAGTATACAAACCGGCGGATTTGAGGACATGAATTGGAAGTGGTGTGTACCAAAAGATGCCCAACAGTCTTGTCTACTGCATAATTTCAGGGCTTTCAAGCTGTGCCTGAAAGCTATACCCACTTGATTTAAAAAAGCCGGGGATGAGGGTTGAACTCACGACCTGCTGATTACGAATCAGCTGCTCTGCCACTGAGCTACCCCGGCTAAGGGGAAAAAAACCACTTTAAGACAGGCATTAATTTTAACGCAGAGGGTTGGGGATAATCAAATCCCTCTTTTTACCCCCCTTCTTACATTTTCGCCTTCTTTCTTATGGAAACGGAGTTTCTGTGGGCGGTGAGCCCCTCGGCCTCCGCAAGCGCCTCCACTTTGTCTGCCAGAAGGGAAAACCCCTTCCTGGAAAATTTAAGATAGCTTGTGTGCTTTAGGAAATCGTACGCCCCAAGCGGAGAGGAAAACCGCGCCGTGCCCCCGGTGGGCAGCACATGGTTTGGCCCCGCGGCGTAATCTCCAAGGGGCTCAGGGCTCCAGTCCCCCAAAAATATGGCACCCGCGCACTCTATCTTTTCCGCCAGTGCGTCGGGCTGGCGGGTCATTATCTCCAGGTGCTCAGGGGCTATGAGGTTCGCCAGCTCCACAGCCTCTTCCAGGTCCTTCCTTATGATCATAGCGCCGTACTTCACAAGAGACCGGGATGCGATGGCCCTTCTTTGAAGCTCTTTCAGCTGCGCCCTCAGCTGCTTCTGCGCCTCAAGGGCCAGGGGTTCCGAGTCCGTAACGAGGACGGAGCTTGCCAGCGGGTCGTGCTCCGCCTGGCTAAGCATGTCGGCCGCTATGAAGCCAGGGTCCGCGGAGGAATCCGCTATGATAAGGATCTCGCTGGGGCCTGCAATCATGTCTATGTCCACCTCGCCGAAGACGAGCTTTTTTGCCATCGCTACGTATATGTTTCCGGGGCCTACTATCTTATCCACCTTCTTTATGGATTGCGTCCCGTAGGCCATGGCCGCAACCGCCTGCGCCCCCCCTATCGTGTAGACCTCTCCAATGCCCAGCAGACGGACGGCCGCCATCACGGCGGGGTTTATGTGGCCGCCTGGAGACGGCACGGCAACGGCTATCTCCCGCACGCCCGCTACCTGAGCAGGGATGACGTTCATAAGGACGCTCGACGGATAGGAGGCCTTTCCGCCAGGCACATACACTCCAGCCCGCCCAAGGGGCTTTATGATTTGCCCCAGCCTGATTCCTTGCCTTTCAAAAAACCAGGACCCCTGCCTCTGTTTTTCATGGAAGTCCCGTATGCGGCCAGCGGAAAATTCAAGCGTCTCCACAAGCCCGCGGTCCGCCTTCCTGGCGTGGGCATCTATCTGCCTCGCGGTAAGCCTTGTGTTTTCGTGCCCGTCGTACCTGCGGGTAAACTTTTTAAGCGCCCCGTCACCGCCCCTGCGCACCGCTTCCAGGATCTTCTGCACATCCGTGATGACCTTTGGGTCAACACCCCTTCCCCGCTTTTTGAGACGGGAAAGAAAACCCGTTATTTCCTTTTTCGATTTGAGTATTCTCATGACAGTCTATGATTTTATAGGGATGGCGGACGTATTTCAAGCAGCAACAGACAATCCGGCCCGCAGCATAAACGCAGGACTGGGCAACTCACCCGCTGGACCGGGGATCTGCCCGCTTTTTATTGAGAGAAACCAGGCGAAAGTAAACTCCATTTGGAAGGACGCCATTTTACAAGAAAATATGCTGGGGGGCGCTGCTTTCTTTTTCGGTCTTTCCGGGTTTTCGGGGCCTCAGGAGGTCTCCGACACCTTCAGGCGCAGGTCCTTCAGATATTTGATATGTCCCTCCTCCCATTCCTTAAGTTCCTCCAGAATGGCCTTTACGGAGGGGTCCTCCGCTTCTTTTCGAAGCCCGTCATACTGCGCAAACGCCCTGGCCTCCATCTTGAGGGCCACGATTATGGCCCCAAGCTCGTCAACAAAGGAATATTCCTCCAGCCACTTTTCTATGTCCCGTACCGGGATTCCCCCTTCCAGGGTATCGGGCCTTACCTTTTTTCTGAACTCCTCAAAACTCATGTGCTCCCTGTCCTCAGTTATAGCCTGATAGAGGTACTGTATGTAGCCCATATGCTCTTCTTCCCATTTTGCAAGCTTCCCGAAAGCCTCCCTTGTAACCTCCAGATTGGCGGTTTCAGCGGCCCTCCGGTAGAATTCCATGGTGCCCTTCTCCATTGTATAAACCTCGATAAGAGACTCCAAAAGACCTGTCTTGCCGGTAAGCATTTTTGATTGTCCCCTCCTTGAGCAAGAAAATTCTTATGGCAGCCAAATTATATCACGCCCCGCGGCGTGTCCATTTCATAAAAACTACGGGCACATTCGATAAAACTAAAAGGGTTGCCTGTCCTTTTTTCGGTGATATACTTTTAAGAAAACCGGATACGGAGGCAGACAAATATCATGGCAAAGGCGATCACCAGGACAAAGTGGCTAATCGATTCCGATCATTCGACCGTTTCTTTTGCGGTAAAGTACCTGATGCTGGCAAGCGTCAGGGGGATGATGAACAAAGTGACGGGGGCGGTCTATTTCGACCCGCCGGATGTGGTAAACATGGATGTGGAAGTGGAGATAGACGTAGCCAGCGTTACCACAGGGGTCTCAAAACGTGACGAGCACCTGAAGGGTCCCGACTTCTTCGACGTCTCCAGGTATCCGAAGATCACTTTTAAAAGCACCAAGGCTGAATCTCTTGGCGGCAGGCACATACGCCTGACAGGAGACCTGAGCCTTCACGGAGTGACTCGCCAGGTGGTCATTGAAGGCGAATATACCGGCCCCGTCAAGCTTCCTGAATCCATGGGAGGGGAAACGAGTCTGGGCTTTACCGGAAGCACCACAATAAACCGCGAGGATTTCGGGATGAACTGGGGGAGCATCCCTATGGAAGGCGGGATGGTGGCGGACAGGGAAATCCTCATTACGCTGGACATCGAAACCGATCTGGCGGGCCAGGCATAAAAACGCCCGTTTAAAAACAGGGGCCAGCGTTCCTGTTTTGCGGCAGGACTTTTGTTTTTTGGCCCCTGCTACTGTTTTTCTTCTGTTTTTTTCTCTTCCGCCTCGGGCTTGAGCTCTATCTCGTCCTTGCCCGCCAGAGCCTTCTTGAAATCCCGGATGCTCTTGCCGAGACCTGAGCCTATCTGGGGCAATTTGCCCGGGCCGAAGATAAGCAGCACTATCAGCAGCACCAGAAGCAGGTGAATAGGCTGAAAAATACCGTCAAACATACACGCCTCCATTCCTCCCTCGGCGTTAACACGAATACTTTGCGTTAAAAAAACCGCAAATGCCTTATTTCATATTATAAACCTATTGCCGGGAAGAACAAAAGGGCAAGAAAAAAAGATCAATAATTCACGCCTATCCCGGCCCTTGCCCCGTAAATGGCGGTGATGCTGTCCGGCTCATAATAAGCCCGGCCCGCAGCCCCTCCGTCTGTAAGCACCACCGGATCGCTGGCCCCGATGGCCCAATGCTGGTAATAAGGCGTGAGGTAGAGGAAAAAAGACGGCCGTGCCCTGTGAAGATCATCCTGGTACCCATAAAACTCATACGTCACCGGGGCCTCAACTGAAAAACCAACCCTTGTCTTTAGATAAAAAGTGGCCTCCTTGTATTTCCCGGCAAGATCGGTCCGCAGCCTCATATTGAAAGGAACGCGGACAGCCGCATTGGCCCCTGCGGTCCATCTTTGAAGCCTCAGGACATAATCGACCCCCGCCGAGCAGTAATTCCATGTGTATTTTTCTTCGTAGTCCGGCAAGTTGTCCACTCCTCTGTACCATATCCTGTAACCAAGTCCGATATAAGGGGTAAGGGTGGAGGTGGAGAAATTAAGCGCCTTATAGCCCAGGTCCCCTTCATACTGGTATGTTAT